>JAJHRM010000302.1 GCA_020832965.1 Thermofilum sp.
CCGGCACAGAAACTCGTAAACTCGTATTTAAGCTATCTGAGTGCCCATCTCGCGCGTCCCAAAAGAGCTCCCACGCAAGCGGGGAGGCTCGCGAGGGAGGCCGCAGGGATCAGGCTCCTCCGCCGCCGGCCCGCTTAAGCTCGCTCAGCCCATGGAGGGGGGAAGCGCTCGAAGAGCTCCTCGCGGAGAAGTAGCGCGCGAGCTCCCGCACGATAGTCAGGGTTATTAGCGCAAGGACGCTTATGAACAATATCAGGCCGATGAAATCGGCGAGGCTCATATCCCAGCTGCCCACGGTAACAATGTCTAATCTTAGCGTGAGGAGGGTGTTTCCGCCGCCCTTCACAAGAGCTTTGCCGAAGACCTGATAGTAAGTTTTCTCGGCCTTAACGAAGTACCGGCCTTCGGGCAGTTCCAGCGTCAACATCCCGCTAGGGCCGGTATACTCAGTAATTACTTTCAAATCCGGAGAGTCGATCCATACAATCTTTTCATAGTCACCAAAGTCGCTAATTGTTCTAACTTCCGCGCTCTCGATTTGCACTTTCACGCTATCTAAGCTCTGACCCAACGCACCCAACACTTTCACAGTAAGCTTCCCAACTCGCTCTACGATAATAGCGCCGGAGGTTACTCGTTTCACAGTGTAGTTAACCGGTATACCCTTCCACGAGAGTATGGTGACGTCGACTGCGCCGAGCGGTGCATTGTGCACGACTACTCTGCCCAGTGCGTCGGCTACCTGCTTCGTGGTGATGCCGTCAAGTCTCGTCACCTCGACCACGGCGCCGGCCATCGGTGTGCCGAAGGGTGTTAGTAGGGAGATCTCGACGTCAGAGCCTTCTCCAAACGCGGGTGCAGCTATTGGCGAGAACCCGATAAGTGCGAGGAACAGCGTGAGGGCTCGCGCCTGCATCATGCGAGAGAGGGGTGCATCTTTTTAACTTTAGCGCTCGGGCACGTTTAAGCCGGTGCTAGCTGTCCGCGACGCGCGCCCGCGAGGATCTCCCTAGCGCCCAGCGCTCTGCACACGTCGCTCACGCTGAGCTCGGGCAATACAAGCGCACGCGCGCTTCTCTGCCATCACGCTCACCTAAAGGCGCGCGAGGATCTCTTCACTCTTCGAGCGTCTCTTTCACGGCAGGGAGCGCCTCGAGCAGTATCGAGTGGCTGGGGTATCGGCGGCTGTGTAGCTGAGCCGCTCGCCGTACCTCAGGCTCCTGCGGCCTGCGTAGTTGCAAGGTGTTTGTAGAGCACGAGTGGTTCGAGTATCAAGGTATTCGCAGCGCGACTTTAATCGCATCCCTATACTCTTTAACTTCCTTCAAATCGAAGGGGGATTGCTCATTCTCTAGCAAATTCCTGAGGTGCGTGATTAAACTGCTTATGTTATCGCAAACATACTCTATCGGTTGGTAAACCTTTATCTTGTCTGATGGAAACGCTGTAGCCAAGTAGCTTTGCGGTAGTTTAAATTTCTCAATCGTGTATTTGATCAGCTTCGTATACTCTCGGATCTTTTCTTCGTCTATGTTCACATCGAAAATGTGCCACAGGCATGCGGCGTCGAAGCCGTAGATCAGGTTCCTAAGCGGTTGACCGAACTCCTTGTAGGCTTGCCTGAGAGCTTTGTCGAGGTTCTTATCCTGCTTAAAGAACTTGAGCTCGACCGCTGCAATGAAGTTCCCATCCCCCCTTCTGTTCCCGTAATCCTCGAACACGAGGATGAGGTCCGGCTCCACTAGCGGCCACGGGATATTCCTTCCATACCATTTCTCCACGATCTCCCTAAACTCCCTCCTCTTCAGCACGCCGCCTTTCTCGACTTTCCTCAACCCGGATACTCCAGCCGAGCTTATGAGCTGACGCAGCATTTCAGTCATTTTGATTTCGCTTACTTGGTCCACGCTCTTTTAGAACATCGTATGTCAAAAAGCTAGCGGCAGCAGAGTGTTCAGCTGCCAGCGCGAATCACGCTCCAGCTTACCCCCCATGCGCGCCCGCCGCTCAGTAAACTTCGTGCAGAGCTCAACAATCGCGTAGGGCGCGAGCAATGCTAGCAGCGCAATCGGAATTAGAGGCACGCACCCGCTAAAGCGCTTCTTCACGTAACTCCACGTAACGCGCACCGGCTTAGGGCAGCTCCATGACCAGTTTCTTGATTGCATCAAAGAGCTCTCGGCCGAGCATATCTGCGTATTGAACGGCCAGCATCTCCGCAGCTTCTTTTTCAGGCCCAGCCGCGTGCACGATTTTCCCTCTGATCTCGTTGATCGGGGTTCTCCCATCAGGTTCGTACGTGATGGAGTAGTCCTCTGTGAACCTCTTCACCCAATCTCCGTACTTACCCTTGTAGCCTTTTATGGATGCGAGCATTTCGAGCGCTACGTAGTAGTGGAGGAAGGCGTCGACCTTATCCTCCTCTAAGGAACCCTTCCTCCACCACTTGATCGCTCTCAAGATGTCTCTGCCGTGCGCCCCCCTCTCAATTCTGTTCATCAAGTTTTGTAGCTTGATTTCCAATTCATTTATTTCTTCTTTTGAATATATTGCAGTAATGTTAGCCCATTCTCTACCTATCGCATAATCGAAAACCGTTATTTTCTTCACTCCTCCTTCCTCCTTAATCTCTGGTTTGCGGGTTACACGCACTTCCTCGACGGCGAAGCCTGCATCGAGGGCGAGCGAGAGGAGTGAGGCGATCTTCTCCGCCACCTCCAGCGCCTTTCCCCTCGCTGCGTTGGGATCGCCGCTCTCGAGGCGCAGAGTCATCGTTCCGTGGACCTTCCCCTCTCGCGTCTCCAGCGTCGTTACCCCGAGCTGGATTGCGCGGTCGAACGAGAAGCCGACATCGGGTCTGCTTTTGAACGTGAACCGCACCTCAAACTCGTACACGGGATCAGCATGCACCGCTCGCTTGAAAATTAAACATTCCTTTCTTAGTGCGCAGCAGAGAGCGCACCAATCCCGCAGTACCGCGGACGTTACCTAGCGTTCACGCTACCATATGCTTCGTAGAATTTTCTGTGCTCATCCGGCTGGCGCGCAGCTCTGATGCCAGAAGCTCCCTCAGCTCGCTCGCCACGTCGTCGAGCGCGCGCAGCGTCTTGCTGTAAACGTCTGGGACGAAGAACTTGACCTCCTTTCCCCTCAGCTCCCTCCTCAGCATGCTCTCCAGCCGGATCAGGTCGCCCAGGTGTATCGCGGCTGGCCAGTTCCTCAGCACGACCCATACTTCTTTTACCTCTTGGCAGTCCCGGTACTTCCTGACTGACTCGAGAACCTTGAGGTGCGGCGCCGGCGCCGCTCCGAGCAGGGTCTCGCACTCGACCGCCAACCCCCTCTCGCTCACGTAGATGTCCGCGACATTGCCGCAAACCGAATGGGTGCAGTATACTTTTTCCGGCTCGACGCCGCTCTCCCTCAGCACTTTAACGACGAGGGCTTTCATCGCTAC
>JAJHRM010000303.1 GCA_020832965.1 Thermofilum sp.
GCTTCGCGTGTGAGCCGCACGACCTCGATTGCGTTGCGAGAGCTTTAGAAAAAATCTTTGACGAAAGCATTATGGAAAGCATCAGGGCTAATGTCCTTCGCGTAAGACCCCTTATCGATAGGCGCCGGACAGCTGAAAAGCTGTACAGTTTGCTCCGTGAACTGTTAGAGCCCAGACGGGACGCTTAACCCTTGGCTATGAAGGAAGCTGTCGGCTCTGCAATACGCGCTGCTTTGAGAAGCACGATCCTGCCAGCATTGCTAGCGGTTTTACTTGCGTCCTTGCTATCCTTCGCTGTTGCCACCTATATCTACTACCCGTGGCCCGAAAAACTGATGATGCACTCCTCGCTGGTCGCGCTTTCCTTTTTCATTGCCGTTCGGAGGCCTGGTAGGCAGTTCCGTATCCTGCTGCATTTGCCGCTGGAAACTGCCACACTTGCGCTCGTAGTAGGCTTCGTCGCGTTGATTGCTGCGAGCACCGTTCCAGTTCATTGGCTGGCGCTGCCCCTCGCGCTGGTGTACGCTGCCCCGGTGGTCGGAGTTTCGTTGGTAGAGGCATTAAAGCTGAGAGGAATTTTTGACGATGTAGTAGGCTTCGCGCTATTTTCCTTCATCATCGGTTCAACGTACTTCGGAGTTATAGCGTTGGGTGCTTCCCTCCTCTTAGGCTTCCCGGCAAACCGCTACGCTGTGTTGGTGCTTGCAGCTTTGCATACATTCCATGTTGTTAGTATCTACTCGAAAAAATCTAGAAGCCAATCAATTGAAATTAAAATGAAAGGTGATAGTCTTTTGTTCATAAGCTCTTGGTTAACGCTCATCTATAATTTCTACCTGATATACTATCCAAACGATGTGTATCTTCCGGGCGAGGACATGCTGCGACACTACATGTGGTCGGTAAATCTCGTCAGAAACCCCTGGAAATTCCTAAGCCTTGGCCCCGATAATTACCTGGTTTTCCACGCGTTCGAAGGGGGGCTCATGCTATTGGCGAACTGCTACGACGCCCCGCTTCTCAACAGCGCTCTTCTTCCCGTAGCTCTCTTGAGCACGCTGGCGCTAGCCCAGCTTACCGCTAATGTCGCCGGGAACCCCGCATCCAGAAACATTGCGCTGACGCTCCCGTTCGTCTTCTCGGGTTTGGGCTGGCTCTACCTCCTCCTCAACAAGCCGACGAGCCCCGCGGCATACTTCGCAGCTCTGGCGAGCGGCAGCGAAAAAGTGTACAGAAATTTAATGTACATACAGTTTCCGCTTATGTGGCCCGTACCTCAGCCCTTCTCGGTCGCTACACTCCTCCTCTTCCTGTCTCTTCTTTTTAAAATGATTGAGCAGCAGGGCACACTTCCTGGATCTGCTGTCGCAGCCAGCTTGCTGATGTTCTCGATGCTGTCCACGCACCCCCCGCAGGGTGTTGTGGCGGCGGCGCTCCTCGCGCTGTTAGCGCTCCTCTGGGGTAAAAGCCTTTCCAGCGCCCTGAAGCCCATCTCTCTGGGGTCAGCCGTAGGCGCGCTCGCGGGAGGAGCGCTCAATATGGCAGCGGTTTACCTCGCTCTTCAGGGTGCGCCCCGCTTAGAGAACCTTATGCTGCTGCGCGCTGCGGCCTTCTTCGCGCCGGCCTTGGCAGCGATAGCCGCGCTCGTCCTCAGCTCTTTCGGTGTAGGGTTAGAGCCCTTGTTCGCGAGGTTAGCCAGCCGCTTGCACATGCGAGTCCCTATAGCGTCGGCGTTGGGCACCTTCCTGCTAATCCTAGGAGTTTCCGTCGCCTTAGATCCCTCCAGCACTTTCACTACGAGCAGGGCGGATCCGGGATGGGTTGTAGGTCTGGTACCCTGGTTCATGTACGCGGTCTTATTGGGCGCGGCTCTGCCGCTGGGGTTGCTCGGTTATGAACTGTTAGCTCGCGAAGGGTTGAAAGCCCCAGTCGCTGTGCTGGGTCTGCTCGCCGTTCTCGCTGTCGCCGTGGGTAGAACCCTAGGTTTTCTCAACGCTTCTGGGATCGACCCAGGCTACTGGGGTGAAAAAAGGTTTGTCCTCTTCGTGTACATCGCGCTAGCGTTGCCAGCCTCCTACGCGCTGGAGCGATTCGCCCGCGGCAGACCCCTAAAAGCTGCCGCACTCAGCCTCCTGCTGGCCCTCCTGGCCGTCAACGCGGCGGTATGCGCCTCGTACTGGGGCATAGCGAGCGAGCGCTGGAGGATAAGCGACGCCGAAAAGGCGGCTTTCGATAAGCTGGGCGAGCTGCTCTGGGCCAACCCGAACCGGTGGGTTCTATCGCCCACGCTCCGGAGCAGGGACGCCTCTGCCTTCGCGGCGCCGATCTACTACGTCTTTGCGGATCCCTCTTACACTTGGCGGTGGCAGGTTCCCGAGCTCTCGCTCGCGATCTTCAGGGCTCGTAACCTCGACCCGCCTTACCTCTACATCAACTGGGCGATCGACTCGCGGCCCGCCCGCTCCGGCTGGATCGGCAGGATCCTCCTGCCCCGCTTGCCCAAGCTGTTCAGCGTGGGCTCGATCGACGTGTACGATGCGCCCCCGCTGGCGCCGCCGGTCCCCAACGGAAGCGTGGCGCTCGCGATCCCGCCCGTCTGGGACGAGTCGGTCGACGAGGCCTACCTCCTCCTCTCGCTGGCGGGCGTGAACTTCACGAGCGTGCTGGAGATCGACCCAGCCCTTTACTGCTACAGGGTCATCGTGGTGCCGTACGACCCGCTGGTGAAGACCAGGACGGTTACCGTCGATTTGCTGAGGGCTCCGATCGCGTTCACCAGCGGTGCCGTGAGGATCGACGCGGATTCGATCGAGCTCGGCGGTCGCCCGGAGAGGCTCGGCAACATCGTTGTGTGGAGGAACCCCTTCTACCTGCCCCCTGAGGCGTTCAACGTTACCGTGAGGTTCGAGGTCAGGGAGTACAACCCGAAAGCGCTGAATTACTTTTTCTTCGTCTACGACTTCCGGGACGCGGGGAACTATAGGTACGTGGGAGTGATGTTTACCGAGCGAAATCAAGTATACGTACTTAACTGCTCAGTTGTAAACGGTAATGCTTCCTGCTCACCAGCTTGGCCTGGCATTTCAATAGGGAATATTGCTAATGTAGCTGGAGAACACACATTGAATGTTTACTTGGATGTTGCAAATGGGAAGGTCTGTACAACTCTGGATACTTTCAAAAGAGCTTGTTTTGCTACAAGTTTCGGCTGGGGTTCCATTGGCGTGCGTGTAGATCGCTTTTGGGTAGTAAAGGTGAAGGAGACATTTCTCACCGCGAGCATTCGCAGCTACTTGTACTTAGAGCGGCTTAAGGCGGAGAACCATACACTTATAGTACTTTGGCATAGAACTAATGATAGTAAAATTAAATATGGAAAGAGTATGATAATTTACGCAAAAGAAATTTCAGAAGGAAGAAATATATATATAAATTCTACTT
>JAJHRM010000304.1 GCA_020832965.1 Thermofilum sp.
ACGCAGGGGTGGGCACGCGTGAAAGTCAACGCGCCAACAATAGTCTACGTGAGATGGGGGAAAGATTATACGCCCCTCTACGCGCTTCTCGCAGTAACCGCAGTCGTAACTGTAGTCTCTGTGGCGTTCCTGGTTAAGGGTGGTCTCCCAGCCCCGATACGCAAAGTCTTTGCAACTCTGAGGATGGAGGAGCGGGCTAAACCCCCCACCGTGCAACCAGAAGCCACTGCTCCGCAAGCTGGAACACGGGTCGTGAGTCTGGAGTACCTGGAGGGCGAGCTTGCGAGGCTGGTTGAGGAGGCTAAGAGGTACAGGGATTACCTAGAGAAGCTGGAGACAGCTAAGGCTGAGGGAAAGATTGCAGAGACGGCATACGGGGAGCTGAAGAAGGAGTACACCATGAAGCTCGCTAAGCTTGAAGAAGAAATAAGGGAGCTACAGGAAGCCAAGAAGCGCGCGCGCTAAAAACGTTGGGCACCGAGTGGACTGCTAGGATAATAACAAAGCAATTAAGTAGCAATCTTGCAGCAGAGATAGATTTCGATAGAGGTGCTAGCTTTATCCTGCTAAATGGGCTTATGCCGAGTGGAGTTAGCAAGCCAAGCGACTTTGAAGATGTACTAAGAAACAAGCTTTGCGAAGAATTTAAAACGCTTAGGCGTTGCGAAGAAAGTATACATATAGACATTGGAACAATCCCAGGAATCAAAAACATATACTTTACGCTTTACTTGTTAGATCCATTCATTCCGAGGCTTATAAGGATCTACAATCAGAATGCTACATTCTTTATCGACGAAAGAAACCTTGAATCACTTACGAGAAGAATGCTTGAAACTATTCCAGATAGAACAATAACGGCAAGCCTGAACGTGGCAAAGTACGTTGACTGGCTCAAAAAATCGTTTAGGGATTCTAAGGAAATACTTGAAAACTACCTTGACCTTTGGGACATGAGCTTGAGCTCTTCGTACACGCATACGAGAAATTTTTTTCCTAGATTCGTTCCGACCTTAAACTTGATGTCAACGAATTTGCGGGAATATATACAATTGGAAGTAGAAACAATAGCAATAGACCAGGCACAAAAAGTCAGCCTTGAAGAATTAACCTTGATGCTCAATGAGAAAACTCCACAGGCTACCAAATATGTTTTTACTGACTATGCAGAGAAGTCCCTCAACCAGTTCCTCCAAGACATAAATAACATGCTTCCAGAAAATATTAGAAAAGAAAAACTATTCCCCTACCTAAAAATCGCAGACGCATATCTCCCTCTAGAGGACCATCTCATGAAGTACCCAATCAAAGAGTTAAAGGCTTGGAAAAATTCCAGCATGGCACTTGTCTACCTTGCTGGAAAAAGGGAAGAAAAGACAACAGCAAAAACAGAAAAAGCGATAACTAGTTCATCAAATAAATCAGCACAAATTTCACAAACCGAGAGACAAAAATACCTAGAAGAAGCCGAGAGAATCAAATCCACAATCGCCACTTTAGAGCAACGCTACGAGCTTGTCAAAGCAAGAGCATTGATAGAGGGCTCCCCAGAACTCCAAGAAGAAGCGAAAAAGCTTGAAAATCAAATCTATCAACTCAAACAAGAACTTGCAAAGTTCCAATCAATCCTCACACATCTCTGGGTTCAAAATAATCAACAAAATATACGCTAAGATAAATAGGGAAAATACCAAAAAACATACAAGTAAAACAAGATCTTCTCAGATTAAAACCCATTATTGACATTTTGTTTAATTTGCTATTTGTTAAATGTTCTCTAGCTTTATTTCTTTGTCTTGTGCTATAGCAACGCTTCTCTTTACGCCTTCGTAGGCGCCGCTTGTGAAGACTGTCAGGACTCTGCCCTTGAAGCCTCTTGGAGGTTTTCGTCCAAACATTGTTTTCCTGTCCGGGGTGGGGAAGCTGAACCTGTAGCCCTCCTCTACCACCTCGTGGGACCTAGCGCGCGCTAAGTAGGATCATGTGTGATAAAATTGCTCTGTTCTTTTTGTGTCTGTTAGGTTTGGCAGAGATGAGTATAAAGGAAAATTAGAAAGATAGTAAAAAATTTATTTTTTGTGTAAAAGTATAAGGGTAGGTGATAATCCATAGAAAGATCACATATACTATTATTATCTTTTGTTCTTACCTTCATAACAATTGGTGTAGTTTTTTCTTTGGGTGGGCTAGAGTTTCGCTTTTCGCGTCTATATATACTCTTATTACTAATGGTATGGGCTTTTTACTTAGGTATTCTTGAGGAAATTATTAAAAGGCTGGAAAAATACCCCCTGATAACTTCTTATCTTTCCATTGGATTAGGTCTGCTTTTTTCTGGAGGGCTTTTTTATCTTTATTGGCAAGCGCTTCAAAAAGAGCCGGATTTCCCATTTGTCGCCTTTCCCGTAGCTCATTTCTTTTTGTCTACTCATAGCTTTATGTTTGTGGCGGGAGCTCTAACTTGGTTAATTGGTACTTTGCTCTTCTTTTTTGAAATTTGCGGATACATAACATTCTATATTAGTGACAACGTCGGAATTAAAGATTGGTTCAGGAGAGATATTGCAGTAGTTGTTGTGAGTGCCTTGTTGTATGGGTCTCTCCGTAAAGCTATTGGGGACGTAGAGATTATACCTGGATTTTCCTTGAGACCAGCATACATAATTGTACCTTTGCTTGGAATATTCTTTGGAACGCCAGGAGCCATCGGAGTTGCTCTAGGCTCTCTGTTTAAAGATATTTTATCAGGAGGTCTTGGCGTTGGATCTTTCGGTCGTCTCATTTCTGACTTCTTAGGAGCATATATTCTTTACAAATCGGTTAAGGATCCTAGTTTTTCCAATGTTAAGTCATTAGGAGAATTTTATATTTGGGGCGTAGTGGTACAGCCCATTGTAACGACTATCTATCGTACGTGGTGGCTGGAATTCTTGTTTAAGATGGAGGGGAGTGTGCCAGAAGCTGAAGATGTTATAATTTTTGCTTGGGCTCTTTATTCACCTTTAATTCTGTTAGAGAACGTGTTTATAAACGCTTTCATAGTTCCCGTATTGGGTTTTATCTTGTATCCCCAAGTTAAAGCCTTCGGCTTACCATGGAGGGATAGGGCCGGTGCGTCTAAATTATATAAGGAATATAAAGATTTGCTAGAAGAGTCTAATAGAATTAGGGTTTACCTAAATAAACTGGAGACTCTCCGCACAGAAGGCATGATTTCAGAAACAACCTATGCACAGTTAAAGGAAGAATATTCTAATAAGTTAACCTTGCTTGAAGCTAAAATCAAGGAACACGAGGAAGAAATAAAGAAGGTTGAAGGAAGCAGAGTAAGCTAGAGTGCCCGAGGGCTGACAGTATGCGTTCTCTTGAGACTTATAGCAGAGTTAAGTCTTTGAGTTGGATCATGTAGAGCTCTGACCTCTT
>JAJHRM010000030.1 GCA_020832965.1 Thermofilum sp.
AAGTAAACCGTGTACTTGAGGGTTTCGGCCGCTACTAAAGCTTTGAAGTCAGCAAGGTTGACCCGTAGAAACCATAGTGGCCCAAGGTCAAACGCTACGGCGGTGGCGAGCATCACAGCAATTATAAGCACAAGAGACGGGTATTCAAAGATGACCACTACTTCTATTACTTCAACTACCCCAAAGAAGCGCAGGAGCAGACCTACGACTGTAAGAATAGCCGTACCCGCCACGAATAGGGTCATGTGCGTCTTACTAGTGAATGGCCTCCATAAATAAAGTTCAAAAATCGCAGAGCGAGGGTCACTCAAGAAGGATAGTTCAGGCTCAGCATCCCCCTTACTCTCCGTCATCACCTCGGTAAAGTGTTTCATTTCTTCTGGGTGCACAATCCTCCCCGCGAGCTTGGCGTAGCTTGGAACCAGGACAACACACATCGCGGCTAGTGGCAGGCTTTCAGCAAGCACTTGTTGCCACGGCTCAGTCAGCGTTAGGCTAAAGACGAGAGGACGGACAACCCATCCCAAAGGGGCTGTGAGAAGAGGGGAGAGTGCACGGGTTCCAGCGGAGTGCAACAAAGCCGCCACCAGGTATGCTGAAGCCGAAGCACGGAGCAAGGAGAGACTCAAACGCCCGGCTAAAACTAGAAGCCTCAGAATCCCAAGCATGGAGGAAAACAATAGTTCGACGAGCATAATTAGGGGAAATAGAAGAACGCTCTTAGCAGTAGCGCCATAAATAAACAGGGAAAAGCTCGCCCCTAGATAAAAATTGCTAGCAGCAGCAATAGAGGAGTAAAAATCCTTTGCCAGGAAATAAGTGGGTAAGCTGACTGGCTGGGTTAATAAGAGGTCTCGCTCAGCTACCTTCTCAATCGATAAAGCTCTTTCTGAGCCTGTTAACAAAAGGGATAGCAAAAACATTGATAGTAGCATTGCACTGAGGTAGTCTATAGCTTCCCACTTAGTTATAGGCGGCTTTTCTAGCCTGGATGGTTGGAGGAGTAGCAGGGCAACCATGACCACTATAACTACTCCTAAGACATAGTGTAGCTGATTATTCTTTAAGAGGAGCCTCAGAACCACAAGGAAGGTTTTAGCCACGACCGCTCACCAGCTTTAAGTAAACCTCTTCAAGCGTAGCATCAGCCCCCGCGCCTGCTTTGTTCTTAACCTCGTCAATCGTACCTTCGGCGAGAAGCTTCCCCGCATACATGACTCCAATCCTTGTGCATAGCCTTTCAACAACGCCGAGCTGATGGCTTGAGAGGATAACAGACGCCCCACGCCCCGCAACCCTCTTGACTTCCTCCTTGAAGACGTGCTGCGCCTCGGGATCCATCCCCGACATCGGCTCGTCCATGACCAGGACGTCGGGCTCCGGCAAGAAGGCAGCCACCGCCAAAACTTTCTGCACATTGCCCCTGGACAATTTCCCCATCTTCTTCCTCAGCTCATCACCAAGGTTGAATAATGACACGTAACGTTCAAGCCTCTCCTGGAAGAGGTCGCGTGGAATGCTCCTGAGCGAAGCAACAAACCTGAAAAACTCGACCACCTTGAGGTTGTCGAAGACTATGGGGTTCTCGGGCATGTACCCAACGTGCATCAAGGCACGCTCCCTCTCCGTAACTACATTTTTCCCGCAGACCGTTACTGTGCCGCTGTCAGGACGAAGCAGCCCAACGATCATCTTGAGTGTGGTCGTCTTGCCGACCCCATTAGGCCCCAGTAACCCGTAGATCTCGCCTGCTCTTATAGCCAGGGATAGGTTATTTACTGCTCGTATGCGTCCATATGACTTTGACACGCCTAAAAGCTCTACCCTGCACTCCATATGCTTCCTCATTAAGGCGGGAATTTAAAAATTGCGAAAAGGTCTGCTGAGTGGGCTGCCTACAGATCGCGTAGCACGCCCCGCGCTAGGAAGAGATGCTTATTCTTCCTTGAATTGTCTTTCCACCTCTCTTCTGAGGGATTCCTGCAGTTCTTTGATCTTCTTTGCTTGGTCTAGTGCGCGCTGTACCCACTCTTTGCTCGCTTCTATGCCTTTCGCCACGAAGAATGCTACTGCTTCGCTCCTCGTCTTGAAGATCCCCGCCTGGACAAGCTGGTCTACTACTTCCAGGTCTCTCCTGTTTATCCTAGCTGACACGATGTTCGGCGTCTTGCCGATGGTTTTGAGGGCTTCCTCCACGCTCCTCGTGACGGAGTTTATCGCCTGCTCAATGATTACTCCGATGTTTTCGAGGCTCTTAGATAGCGAGGACAATGAGGTGGAGATGTACGTCTCGGCTCGCATAGGCCTTGAGAGCTTCTGGGAGATCTTCTCGAGGGAAGCCTTTATTTCGCGGAACTTTTCCTCGAAGATCCCCTGCAACTCCTTCTGCACGGCTTCGTCGCTAGTCCTCGCTTTCTCCCTGAATTTCTCGAAGGATGCCTGGAACTCATTCATTATGCTTGTAGACTCCTGCCTCCAGAGCGCGTAGGCGTCCCGGGTCCTCCCCTCTGCCACCAGCTTGTCTATTTTTGCTAGGAGGTCGTTCAGCCTTGCCTCAACACTCCTGAGCATTTCTTCTAGCTCCTTTTTCAGGTCTTCCCCCGACATGTATATCCGTATAAAATATACAGAAAAACATTTATAAATTTTTACGCATCATGCCTCCTTTATTCTCTCGATCTCTTCTCGCGTCATTGGAACCCACTCGCCTCCTACAAGCTTAACGTAGCCGAGGGCATACCTTTCGTATAGCCCTAGAACCCTTCTCCTGAGCCACCTGTGTGGTATGAAGTTGGGGGTGCTGTTTATGTTGTCGAAGTGGAGCATCTCAACGTGCCAGACGGGCTCTGCCATTCCCGCCTTCCAGACGCCTCTCCTGGAGGCGAGGTACACTGAGTGCTGTACTAGGGACGGCTCCAGCCTTACTAACCCCCTAGCTATCCTGTCTGGAAGCGTTTTGACGTGCTTCTCGTCGTACCTGAGGAGTTTTGGGTCGATTCCCACTGCTAGGAGCATCAGCTGCACTCCGTTACACTTGAAGCACGTGCCGCACGGTTTTACTAACCCGTTCTCGATATGCGTTGAGTGGCAGCTAGTTACGGAGGGGAGGAGGTCGGGGTACCTGTCCTTGAATATCTTCAGCATGGTTATTGGGGTGAGTGGGCGCAAGGGGGACCACTGGGTCGCCTCCAGACCCTTGGCTTTGAAGTAGCTAGTCATGTACTCGTCGAAGTCCAGGCTCTGGTCGTAGGTTGCGTAGTAATGCCTTATGCCCCTGTACTCGAAGGTGAGGCCTGAGGTGTCGTCGAACTCGTTCCCCATCACGATGCTCCCGACTCCGAGCTTCACTGCGACAGGTACGAATGAGAGAATGTAGTTCGCATACCAGAAGAGCCTTACGGGGTATATTTCCCTGTTCTTCCTCCAGTAGCCGGGGACGACGATCCTCATGTTCTTCTCTATGAATGCGAAGAGCCTGTCGATGTTACTCCAAATCCTCTTAGTGTTCGGGTCTCTACGGGCGAGCTCCCTGTAGGCTGTCAAGGCTGTCCACCAGTGTCTGCCGGACTCGTTGAGGAAGAAGGGGTAAACTCTGCACCCCACCTCTCGAAGCATCGCGTACGTGAAGAGGCTCTCCTTCCCCCCTGACGACATGACGCCGCAGCTGTTCTCGTCCAGCTCCACGCCTTCAACAGCCACTCCGTTGAGCTTTTCAGCAGTCACGTGCGCCCTCGGCTCAGCGTCCTCAGGCGTAACCTCCTCGGGGTTCGGCAGGTACTCTTCCCTTATGAGACCCGTCCGGTTTACTATCCTGTTTACGAATATGTCCCTAGCCGTCACCCTGGACATGTCTTCGAAGAACCTTAAGTCCGCCTCGTCGAGGTCGAGGTTGAGCCTCACCTCGTCCGTGAAGAGCGTGTAGTTGACCGCTGGAACTATCCCGGCGACGTTGAAGAAAGCCTTGAGGAGCTTCGGGTCCACCTCCTCAGGGTAGGCATTCACCAGCTCGTACTCCTTCCTCAGGCCCTCAAACTCCAAGGTGTACTTGACCGAGGCCCTCCTACCTCTAACCGCAGCTGGGCCAACGGTTATTCGATCAAAGCACTTCAGGTCGGGCAATATGACGCACCCTCAGCTCTGGGAACTTCTCAACCATCTCATCCACCACCCCGCCGACCCCCTCAATGAGGGGGATGACTACCGGGACCCCGTACTCCCTCTCGATCCTCTCCTTCTCGGCGAATGCTTCCTCGGGGCTTAGCCCCTCAGTGTTGAGTGTGATGGCGAAGACGCTCCT
The DNA here is from genome assembly GCA_020832965.1 of Thermofilum sp. Next base: position 4,298 of record JAJHRM010000030.1, read on the forward strand.
ATCGGTTATTATCTCCACGAGCTTGAGAAACTTCTCAAGCGGGGGCATGGGGTACTCCGGGAAGCCGTCGAGGTGCCTCCTGCCAGGGGCGTGCTGGAGTACTACTACCTCCGGCTTTAGGAGGTTGAGTATCTCGTAGCTCCCCGGGAAGACCGGGTGGAGGGGCGAGCCCTGCCCGGGGACTACTATGACTCTGGGCCTCTCCTCGATGTACGCCTTCCAAACGGTTTCCTCGAGGACCCCTGGGACGAAGTCGTTTATCACGCTGTCCAGGACGAAGACGTACTTCGCACCCTGCATCCACGCCGTCTGGCCTGTGCCGATGAATACTGCCCTTATCCCCCTGCTGTTTAACTCGTCTGTGATCATGTGGGCAACCGTCCTCTTGCCGACAGCGGAGTCTGTGCCTACGACGACGACCTTGAGTGCCTTCACTTCCCTGATCCTGCCTGTGTAGAAGACCCTCTTGTTATAGTATATCTTCCTCACATCCACTATCTGCGCGCAGTGCTCCTCAGCCAGCCTTGCGAGCTCGTGGTCGTCGCTCAGGAACTCGTGCAGCCCCGAGATTACGCTAAGCCCCCTCTTCAAAGCCTCCTTGACCACAGCCCTGTAGTTCTCAGGAAGCCTACCCCCAGGAGTGGCAACGCCGATTATCAGAAACTTCGTGTCGGGGTTCTCCCTCAGAGCCTCCTCCAGGGAGGAGTAGATCCTGATGCCCCTAGGCTTGCCATCCAGAACTTCACCAGCATCCCTGCCGGCCAGCGTGCTGTCGATCACCCCCACGATCTTGTATCTGAGGCTCTTCCTGACGAGGCCGTGCGCAGTCTTACCGTCGGTGGTCGAGTACAGCCCCTCCGCTAAGATTACTGCTTTTCCCTCCTCCATCTCCCGGTGATCACCGCGACTACGGGGCCGTCCGCCTCCTCGCGTGAGAGGAAGTCCCTGACTGCCAGCAGCGCCGAGGAAGACGCGGGTAGGGCGCTAACCCCCTCCAAAGACTTGAGCAGGAGGGACATTTCAACCATTTCACTGTCCATGTACGCGTAGGCCGCGCCTCCCGAGTGGTAGATCGCCATTAGAGCCTCCCCAGCGTTCAGGGATTTAACGGCTACCAGGGGCTCGTTCACCGGAGTCTCCCTTGCGAGGTAAGTGTTCACGGGAAGCGGGCTGATCGATCCCAGCAGCCATGAGTACACTAGCTGGTTCACATGCACTGTGCTGGCGGCGAGGATCCTGGGCGTCCTCGTCGTGTCACCGCTCCTATACATCCTCCTGAAGCCGTAGTATATCCCAACAAGCGTCGTCCCGTTGCCGACTGGGACAGCCACGGCTGCAGGAGCGTCGCCGAGCTGCTCAACGATCTCCCGCGCAATGTGGGAGTAGGCATCTATGCTCACAGAGTCGTTCACGCTTCCTGGGTTTGCGTCGTACCAGCCATTCGCCTTCGCAGCCTCGATGCTGAGCGAAACCGCCTCCTCGTAGGTGCCATCTACGAGCACAACCTTTGCGCCGTACTTCCTCATTTCGGAGACTCTGCTGTGCCTGTACCCCTTCGGCACGTATACTACGGCCTTTATTCCCGCAAGCTTGGCGAAGTAGGAGATTGCGGCGCCGTAGTTGCCGCATGTGCCCACAGTTACGGTGTCGTAGCCGTTCATCACCGCCTCACTTACATGTGAAAGAGCGGATCTGTCCTTGTGGGTCCCTGTAGGGTTCACCCCCTCATACTTAAGGTAAACAGGTACCCCATCAAATCCCAAGACACGTTTAAGAGAAGTGAGCCTAATGATAGGGGTTGCTAGAAGCAGCAATTTACTACACGACGAATCCGACTCTTCCACCTCCCCCCTTCACCGTCAACCTTTATGCTTAAGCCCCGCCATTAAACCTTAGTCATACCACAAGAGTATTAATAACTAAAGTGCTCCACGAAAAGCCGTAGAGGATCAAAGTGCGACATGGTATAATTCTGAGCAGTCTTCGTGCAAGTTTTAACTTTCAACCTATATACTTCAACTGAAAATTATTCAGGGGCCAGGCGCGAATGCTTTAAAAGTCTCCGCTGAACTCTCAACAACCATGATTGGGACAGGGACAATAACTAATACGTTGACCGTTCTTGCAGGCTCCCTAACTGGGCTAGCGCTGAGGAGAAGTATCAGCCCAGAGAAGACAACTTTCATTACTGACACCCTGGGATTATTCACGGTGGCTATCGGGATACAGATGTCCCTGCAGACGAGGAGCCCATTGGTGCTTATAATCTCGCTCCTCTCCGGAGCACTCCTCGGGGAGCTTGCAGGCATAGAGCCGAGGTTGGAGAAAATCTCGGAGAGGATCTCCAGGTCGAGGTCCCAGAGCGTGGTAGAGGGGATGATCACGCCTTTCCTCACGTTCTGCATTGGGCCCATGACCGTAGTGGGATCTATAAGGGATGGGCTTGGGGACCCAAGCATCTTACTGGCGAAGTCCGTGATGGATGGAGTCGCATCGGTAGCCTTCGCCGCAAGCCTGGGGGTGGGAGTGGTCCTAAGCTCTATACTTGTCCTCGCCTTTCAGGGTTCCCTGGCGGTATTCGGCGCGCTCACAGGAGCGATGCTCCCCGAAAGATCGATACTCGAGCTGACGGCAGCTGGAGGCGTACTGCTCGTAGGAGTCGGGGTGAACCTCTTAGGGCTGAGAAAAATACGTGTAGCCAACATGCTCCCCTCACTCCTCTTCGCGCCGCTGCTGTCACTCTACCTCTAGTTCCAACAATCGGAGAACTATTTCTAACTCTTCGAGCAGTGCACGAAAAAAATACATGGGAGAGCTGCTTCTAAAATAAGTAAAAAATGCAAGAGCCGCCCTAAAGCAACTGTAAAAAATCCCACTAGAGGAGGGCAGAGGATATAACTGCGGGCAGAAAAACAGGCGACAAGGGGGTATGGGGCAAACCTCACCCGGGGTAGCGGATGGCGCAGTGCGCCCCCTTACCCCCCAGCCTCCTTCAGGGAAAAAGCAGGTTTTTGGCGCCAAGCGGAGTGGCTGCTCCGCTCGGTGCGCAACGAAGGGCTGTGACGAGCCTGTCGGCCAGAGAGCTGGGAACTCTTCCCTTGGTTAGGCTTGGGGGTTCGTTTTCTCTTCCGCGTAAGTGGGGCTTAGTGCTACCTTACCTTTAGCACTGGCGCCCCCCTTATCTTGGCAGCCTTCAGGTCTCTGAGAGCCCTGTTCACGTCGTCTAGCCTGTAGACCTGCACGTGCGTCTCAGCGCCGTACCTCGCGTAGAAGTCTATGAATCTCTTCACGTCTTCCCTGGTAACGTTTGCAACGCTTTTGATTTCTCTTTCCTCCCATATGTGCCTAGCATAGTCCAGGACGACGGGGGTCTGCTTCCTAATGGCGTTTATCACGAGCCTCCCACCCTTGTCGAGGAGCTCCATAGCTCTAGGAATAGTTTCGCCAACGGGGGTAAAGTCTAGGGCGAAATTCAGCCTTCTAGGGGGGTCCTCACTCGGAGCCCCAGCCCAGTCTGCCCCCAGCCTTTTAGCCAGCTCCCTGTGCTCCTCGCTCCTGCTAAACACGTAGATTTCTGAGGAGGTATGAAGCTTCCTGATAACCTGTATAACTATGTGTGCCGAGGCGCCGAAGCCGAAAAGCCCGACCCTTGCACCGTCATATATGCCTGCAAGCCTGTAAGCCCTAAAACCTACAGAGCCTGCACACATAAGTGGTGCAAGCCGAGCCGCCTCGACGTTTCCAGGCAACCTGTAGACGTAATCCCCGTAGGCAACAGTGTACTCTGCATATCCACCGTCAAAATCGCAACCAGTAGACTTGAAGCTTGAACAAAGATTCTCGAGGCCCCTCCTGCAGTACTCGCAGCTCCCACACGTGTGGCCAATCCATGCAACCCCAACCCTTTCCCCTACAAGCCCATCCACGCCAACAGCTTCCACGACTTTGCCTACGATCTGGTGACCAGGTATGAGTGGAAGCTTGCACTTCAACCTACCCTCTATAATGTCTATGTCCGTGTAGCAAACACCGCAAGCCTCAACCTCTATCAGCACCTGCCCCTTTCCGGGAGCGGGCATAGGCACTTCTGAAACCCCAACTGGAACCTCCTTCAAGGGTAACCATGGGTACCGCCTAGCAAAACCCTCCACAAAGATCTCGGCGTTCTCCCTAACGATACCAGCCTTCAAAGGGCACCACCAGTAAGTAGGGGATTCACAAGGTTATAAAAAAGAAATGCCTAGTGTTACGAGGAGATAAACAAAACTTTCTACTGTATCGTCTCTGCACTCTGGGTTAAGAGTAAGCTTTGATAACGTTTAAATATTTCGCGTGCACCTCTATCAAGGGTGCATGAATTCACAGGTTTGGAGCGGTAAGCCTTACATGAGGAAGACCGTGGTGAAGTTCATCATTCTTTTCGCCGCTATAACCTTGCTCCTGTCGCCTCTCTGGGCGGTTGCTCCTACTCTCTACGTGGTTTTCGCTATAGTTTCAGCGGTCTACTTCCCCCTATACTATAATTGGAAGAGCGGGCACACCTACTACATCGGAGAGAACAGCGTGCTGATCACTCAGAGCTGGGTCTTCGGCGGCTACCAGAGGGAGATCACGCTGGACATGATCCAGGATGTGCACGTGCAGCAGGGTCTCCTCGCCAGGGCGTTTAGGTGCGGGAGCGTGGTTTTCACGACGAGAACAGGGCTCGAGGTGGGGTACAGAGCGTACGAGACCGGCCCCAGGGTGCTCAGGATCATAGGAGCTAAGCCAGTACTCATAAGGGCTCAGCATAATGCATTCCTGGACGTCCCGCACCCTGAACGGAGTAGGGAGCTGTTGCTGCAGAGGCTGGTTGCGTGGAGGGAGGTCTTCCAGCAGCAGAGGATGGCGGCGGCTCAGCAGGAGATTGCAACAGCCATTGAGAGGGGCGTGAGAGTCAAGCAGGTGGAGAAGGCGGAGGGAGCTAAACCCTCAAGCGTGGTCAACGAACTAGAGAGGCTGAAGAGGCTTCTCGATGAGAGCGCGATAACAAGGGAGGAGTACGAGAGGCTGAAGAAGCGCCTGCTGGAGGAGTACACCGGGGTGGCGACTTAGCCGGGGGAAAGCCTTAACTTTAGGGAGGGTATGCTCCCGAGGGCTGGCAGCGGCTAGTATGCATGCTCGGTGGGCTACCCTAGTGCGTACGGCTATAGCGTGGTTAGGGCTAAGGTGTGTTAGAGCGCCCAAGTTTAGGAAAGGATTCTGCCAGGAAGTGGCCAGCGAGAATTACCTACTTCACCTCAAAGGGTTTCCAGAGTCTCCACTTGCGTGCGCGCTCTCCTCGCTTCCTTTATAATGAGGATTATTGCCACTATAGCCAGAAGTAGCCCCGTCACTACGAAAACGCATAGGGCGTATACGCGTGTGTAGTCTGCTCTCCAGACGGCTACTAGGCTTCTGGGTTTGTCTACGAGCACCCTCACCTGTCCTCGCTCGGCTACTGTGTCTCCGGCTTCCAAACCCTCCCACCCCTCAAATCGGTAAGTGACAAGCCCCTCATCAACCTCGGTGGCAGTCAGCTTTATCGTGGCATAGCTGCCTTCATCGTACCAGCCCTCCCCCTCCACCGAGCTGTACGGCGTCCTAGCCGAGACGTAGTGCAGAACCCTCTGCGCGCTTGCATGTAAGTAGCAGAAATCGCCTGGGAAGTAAGCCGTTATGTTAAGGGTCGATCCATCGCCGGTCCCCAGAGTTACCGTGCAATTGTACCATCCCGTAGAGTTCGTTCTACAAACAGCGGCTTCACTTCCATTCAATAAAATCCTCACACTTTTCCGCGGCAACCTAATGTCCCCGCTGGCAAGCATACCCGAAACTCTCAGGGACCCCCTCTCACCCATTGACACGCCCACGCTCAAGGATGCTGCTGAAACCTTGTGGCGGAAAATCGCGAGCCCATATTCTCCACCGGCGTAGATCCTGCCCTCCGCGTCGGCTGCAACAGCAAGGACAGTTACGTTTTCGGGACTGAGCTTGAACCATGTGTTAGCCTTGTCCGTGCTAAGGAAGACACCTTCTCTCGTCCCCACCAGCAACCACTCGTAGTTAGGGCTTAGAGCGAGAGCATATACAGGCTTAAACTCAAAGAGCGATCCGACGCCGACCAAGTCCCAGGAGCTCCCGGAGTCATTTGAGCGCTCAATGCCGCCGACTTCGAGCGGGATCAGCGGTAGAGACAGGCATGTAAAAACGAGACGTGTTCCTGCATACATCTCCCGTGGGTCGCGCGGATTAACGAGTATTGAAGTCACCTCATAGCGCAGCGTAACACAACCGATGAGCGGGACGCCCACGAGCAACGGGAGAGGTGTGAATGAGAGGATTGTTACGAGACTTGTTAAGTTGCTGAACCAGCAGCGCTCCCACGAAGCACCGCCATCAGTGGAGTAGTAGAGATCCCCGGGCTCCTTTCCCCAGCCAGCGGTGCCGGCGTAGACCACCTTTGGGTTGCCAGGCTGCACAGCTAGCGAGATAACGTTCCCATACAGTCCTGCAGGCTTCCACGTGGCTCCCTCCGGGGTCACGTAGACTGCCTCACTTGTCCCAGCGTAGATTACGGTGTCCGAGGATGCTAGCGCGTTTACGCGCTTACCCTTAAGCCCGATAAGAGTCCAGGTCTCTCCGTAGTCGTTCGACCTGTAAACACCACTCTCAGTTCCAGCAAGCAGCACACCCTCCCCTGTACTCGCTAGGGCGTACGTTGAGGTGCGGAGACCCGTGCTGTGCCACGTTGACCCGCCATCACTCGACCTGTAAACACCTTGATCCGTGGCGGCGAAAACCCCTCCTCTTGTAGCTACTAACGCGTAGACCCTCCTCCCTTTAAGCCCCTCCGCCTCCACCCACTCGCCACAAACCCCTTGAGGCATGCATAAAGCCGCAGAGGCGAGTATTAATAGCAAGGAAACGGGGAGAAAGCGATGCAGCATCGCCGCGCTAAGCTCTTTGTGTAAAGTTGATAAAAGAGCGCTCAACTGCTCCTGGCTTGGGAAAGCTTCCATGACAACCTACCCACTTCTTAACATAAGCCATGTAGCTATGTAAATTACCTCGTGCATCCAAGTTTACCTCTCAGGGGAACTTATAAATATAACTCCCTCCCAGCGCGCGAGAACGCCTGCTTTCAAGCCATACACCACTGTAGAATGCGCTCGCTTAATTCACACTATTTATATTTTTCTAAGGTTTTCTATTTTAACATTCCTTGTATTCACGACACACATTACTAAATATTCATCACTATTAGAGCTAGCTCTAGCTAAATGTGAAGTCGATGTGCAACAGCCGTGGAGCAGAGTTAAGTAATTAGTTAGTTTTTTCTAACCAGAAGGTTTAAATAATTCCATGTTTTTATTAGCAGGACCAACTATGAACGAAATAAGAATGCCTTTGCTAGGAGAAAAAGCGCCAGAATTCACAGCTAAAACGACTCACGGCGTTATACATTTCCCAGACGACTTTAAGGGAAAATGGATTGTACTCTTTAGCCATCCTGCCGACTTTACGCCTGTATGCACCACTGAGTTCGTGGCTTTCCAGAGGAGGTTTGAAGAGTTTGAGAAGCTTAACGTCCAGCTGATTGGGCTAAGCATTGACCAGGTCTTCAGCCACATCAAGTGGGTGGAGTGGATTGGAGAGAAGCTTGGAGTCGAGGTAAAGTTCCCAATTGTTGCTGATGACACTGGAGAGATTGCCAAAAAATATGGAATGATTCATCCGGGCAAGGGCACCAACACTGTTAGGGCTGTCTTCGTTATCGACCCCAACGGGATACTGAGAGCCGTCCTATACTACCCACAGGAGGTTGGAAGAAACATGGACGAGATTCTGAGGATTGTCAAGGCACTGCAGACTTCGGACAAATACGGCGTAGCTCTGCCAGCTAACTGGCCTAATAACGAGCTCATCAATGGCAAGGTAATTATTCCGCCTGCTAGCGACGAGAAGACGGCGAAGGAGCGCCTGGAGAAGGCAAAGAAGAAGGAGATCGAGTGCTTTGACTGGTGGTTCTGCTACAAGTCTCTCTAAAATAATTTTTTCTTTTATTCTATTTTTGTTAGCTCCTTTATTCTTGAATAGAACTTCATCTCCTCACTATTAGCTAGGTGGATCTCGAGTGAGTGATAGGGCGGCAGACCGGCGAGTTTCTCTATTTCCAGCTCTAGCTCTACTCTTTCAATGTTGCTGTCTGGAACCCTGTCTGACTCTTCGCTGCCTTTGCTATTTTTTCCTCCGTATGCCCTCCAGTTTTTGACTATTTTTGCTCTCTCGAGTAATGCTTCAATGCAGTGCTCGATACCTTAACACCCCTCGTGCCAGTTTTATGGCCTATGCTAATGATGGCTTAACTTTCATTGTTGTTTCTTGGCAATATTTATTTTCGTGTGCTAGGTTATAGTGCCTGTGCCTAGGTTTGCTGATTTGCTTGTAGAGGAGGTTAGGAAAAAGAGGGAGGAGCTTGCACGTGTGATTGGCGGGGACAGTGACCTTAGGAACTATTATGGGGAGTTGCTTGGGAGGGTCTGGATCAGTGACTTGTCTCCCGATAAGATCAGTGAAGGAGTTTACGCGGTTGATAGTAGCTGTGACGATATAGAGGTTGTTGGGGGCGGCTCTATACTTGTTTCTAGGGCTATTGCTCTGAGTGCGGGGGGCGAGGGGGTAAGGAAGCTTAGGCTGGACGCGTTTTTCCCTAGGGACGTCAGGGACCAGGAGGAGTTGAGGAGGCTTATGCGTGAGCACCTTGAGCATCTTGCTGGGCTCGAGGCAGTGGAAAGGGGCGCGCAGGCTGTGCTTATAGATGGTTCTCTCTATGCCAGGATGACACATGTATTGCGTGAGATAAATATTGATGGCTTTGAGGACTTTATGTTTGAGTACATTGAGACGTATGCTGAGTTCTTCAGGGAGGCTTCTAGGAGGAACGTTGCTGTCGTGGGTGTCAGCAAGGATTCACGTTCCACAGTGCTAAAGGAGGAGCTCTTGACGCTTAAGCTTAGAGAGCTTCTGGGAAACGTTGAGCCTTCTCTCAGGGAGACTGTTCTTGGACTGTTCGGGGAGGTAAAGAGGCGTCCCCGCGAGGCTCTAGAGAGTTTAAGGCGCTTGCTAAAGGCGGGAGTTCCAATGGAGGTTTATGATTTATTTAGGAATGCCACAAGCGGTGCACCTGACAGCAAGATCATTTTCGCTGTTAACCCCGGGAATGGGCTGAGTCTGCCTCTGCAATTGAGTATCGAGAAGGTTTCCGCAAGGATTTTTGAGCTTGTTCTCTCCGATTCACATGAGAAGCTTCTGGGCCTTCTCGAGAGGGTTTTCCCAGCTACAAGGGACAAGCTTGGCGAGTCTTTCGGGGAAAAGGCTTCAAGGATGATTGACGCGTTGAAGAGTTATCCTCCTATAGCTGTCACATACGTAGTCCTCGAGGAGGGGGACGACCCTATAAGGGTTGACATTGCTCTTAGGAGGAAGTACCCTACACGTGGCGAGTCGCATTTCTTAGACATTTTCCCAGAGGAAATTCTTCTAGGATTGAGGAGTATAGCCGGACTCTATGCGGGTCCAAGGAGCTACAACGTCTTGTTGCTCGAGGCAGACAAAAGGGTGAGGACTAGCCGTGAAACCATGGAAATGTATCATAGGCTCATCATGCAGGAACTAAAGACACTAGTTATGCATTCCAGGAGTGACAGGAGGTTCTTCTATCCATGACCAAAAGGACACGTAATATTAGGGTTTATCATTCCTCTGAGCTTCCCAGGTTGTTCCTTAATAGTTCCTCTACACTTATAGACTTGACTGCTCTCTGCGCCGTGCTTCTTAGTTTTTCATCCTCTGATACAAGTATTAAACCATGTTTTTGCGCTAGGACAACGTACGAGGCATCATATGCAGTTAGCTCTAGCTTTACTGCAGCTTTGAAAATTTCCTCTTCAAGCCCTTCCACGTCTAGCGCATCCATGTAATTTACTACCCTCTTAATTAACGCTACAAGCTGGAAAGCCCTGTCTAGTGGAAGGGTTTTAGTGAGGCAAACCTCTTTCCATAGGGCATTTAAAACCTCGTAGTAAGTTAATCATTGCACATAGTTTCTAGCAAGCAAGTCAAGTCTTCTAAGCTTGATCGCCTCTATAAGCGATGACGCATCGTAAAGAAATTTGTACATCAGCGCATCTCCCTATCTTCCCTAACATGCTTCACTATTCTCTCAACATCTATAGCGTCAAGAACTTCCCGCAGGTCATCAAGCTCCCCTTTTAGCTTTTCCAGCTCCCTCTTCTCCACCTCCTCTTCTAGTTTCTCTCTTAGAAATTGGGATATGTTTATCCCAAGTGCCTTCGCCTTTTCAGCGATTTCCCTCTTGACCTTTGTGGAGACGGTAATGTAGCTTTTCATTATTACTACCATTTTTCCTACCAAGCATGCCTAATATAGTTAACTCCCACGCGCCTCAAGCTTACTAATGTATTCTTCTATAGCTTTTTGAGGCACTAGTCCATGCCAGGAGGTGAAGAAGGCTTTTCCTCCTAATAAGAACGTGCGCTTGATGCTTTCATTATACTTTCGGGGTTTATCAGGTTGAAGTTTAATAAGCCTCTAGGATGCTATAAAGTTGTGTGCGGGGACATAGCCAGGGGTTGTTGTGGGGGTTTTCGGAGCCTTCTAGGGGAAAGCTCAGCCACTGATGCCTGTGCAGCGGGGGGTGTTGGAGGTGCTGGTGCAGGTTGGCAGGATTGTTGAGGAATCTACTCCTGAGACATTCGTCTTCGTCACGAGCAAGGATGTTTACCCGGCGAAGTACGAGTACGTCCTTGTGAGGTCGAGGGAGGTTGTTGACGGCAGGGAGAGGGAGGTCGATGTCCTGTGCCAGGTTGTAGGGGTTGTTTCGAGGAGCTCTGCTTACACGAGTAAGCTCGACCTCGAGAGCCTTGAGAGGATTCACCAGGCGGGCATAGATGACGCTAACCTCCTCTGCGTAGCTAGGAGCCTGGGGTTCCTTGTGGAGGAGGATGGCAGGAGGGTCGTGCTTATGCCTAGGCGGGCCTTCTTCCCGGGGAACCCGGTTTACCTGGCTCCCGACGAGTTTGTGGAGGAGTTTTTCTCGTACCCCCCTGAGGAGGGCATCCGCATCGGGGACCTCGTGAGTAGGGCAAGCGTGGGCGTGCATCTGTCTGTGAACGGGTTTAGGAGGCA
>JAJHRM010000305.1 GCA_020832965.1 Thermofilum sp.
AGCCTTGTTCGTGAAGCCCGGCGCAGGCCTAGACACCGTTGGGAGGCTCCTCCCGTAGATCACGGGTGCCATGGGGTAGGGGTTCGTCCCGCCACCCGACCCATAATAGATCACCTCCAGATCCGGGAACCCGTCCCCGTTCGTGTCGATAAAGAAGTTGACCTCCAGGTAGTCGTTGTCCTGCAGCGACGCCCTGAAGAAGTACTGGAAGGCGAACGACGCCGAAGCGCTGAACGGGCTCGAGGAGTAGTCGATGAAGAACGAGGCGTAGCCGTTCCGCGACTCGGTGTAGAGGGAGGGGGCGGGCTTGCCCTCGCTGCTATCCAGGCTGACGCTACCGCCGCCCGAGACGTACGTCCTGTTGTTCGGGACCGAGGTGCTGAAGCTGTACTGCACCCCCACGCACGCGCCCGAGAAGTCGTCGCTGAAGCTCCTCACAGCGCACGTCCTGCTCGCGCTGTAGAGCAGGCTCATCGGCTCAGCGGTGAAGTTGACCAGCTGCCTCGCGGTGGCGCCAGACCTGAAGACGAGCCACGCCGAGACGCTGTACCTGCCGCTAGCGGTGCTGCTCCAGAGGATGCCGGCGGGGAGAGGCACGTCGGGCCCGCTAACCTGGCTGCTGGAGAGCTGCAGCTGGCCGCCAAGGTAGATGCTGTAGGTCCCGCCGCCGGCCTCGGAAACCTTCTCGAAGTGCGCCACAGCGGGGCTCGAGTTGACGACACGCCCCACCACGTACTCCTCCAGCCAGCCCGGCACGAAGCGCAGCCTGTAGTAGGTGACGTTCAAGCCTCCCAGCGGGCCCCACCAGCTCCCCAGCAGGGGGCTGAAGCTCGCGTTCCCCAGCTTCCAGACAGGCGGCGCCACCGCCCGCACATGCCACTCCGAGACGTTGGTTATCGTAACCGCCGCCAGCACAGCCGAGGCCAGCAGGATGGACAGGAGGAGAAGCGTGCTACGCCTCACGCTTAGCCACCCGGGAAGCTTGAAAAGCTCGCGGCCACGCTCTTTATCTCTGCCAGCGGGGCCTTAACCAGCGCGATATGGAAGTAGCCGTACCTAGCGCCACCAGGCGTAAAGAAGTCCCGGCAAAGCTGGACCCTTGTCTCGTTGCCCGGCAACACCTTTACTGGGAGCGAGCTACACGTGGTTCCACAGTCGAAGCTCACTGTCCAGCCCCTGCCCATGTATATTATTGGCGAGACCCACTCCAAAATAATGCCCCTAAAGTCGACACTGGGCCAGACATACATCTGTGTAGCGTTTACCCCCCTGCCCCAGAAGGCTACCGCGGACTCTATCCTGTAGTCCGAGAAGCCAGAAGTATTAAACCAGAAAACAGTACGGACAGGACCACTAATCAACTGTCTCCACGTGCCAGCGTCGCTGTACTCTACACGCCTGACCTGGTAAGGATAGACAATGTACCCCGAGAGGTTGACACCCCAGCCGTCGCCGAAAAAGCCCCACTCGTTAAGCGTGGCGCGCTCGGAGCCAAAGACAACTGTGCCGCCCCTAACCTCTACGCCTCCGGTAAAGTTTGCTGTCAGGCGTCCTCCAAGATAGATCTCTATGCGTGTACCATTTGTTAGGTACGCGGGGAAGACGAGCCTATCATAACCCCACATTCGCTCGCGGCCGCTCTTGATACTGGTCGGATATAGGACGCCATCAGGCCTCTTTGCCCAAGACTCGACCTGGAACGGGAGGAGGTAACGGGCCCCACCGCTCTTCAAGACAACAGCCAGCCCATTAGCCTCGACCCCCTCCAGGCTCGAAACCTTCCTCACGGGCTTCCCGTTCACGTACACGGTGCCGTCTGCGGTTATCTCGAAGAGTGCGAGGCCTTCCCTAGAAACGATGGGGGTTAGGGTTATCCGCCTCGGGAAAGAGTTGTTCCACCAGTCGACGAGAACATAGGAAAAAGTGACCGCGCTCCTCGTAGCACTCTCATACCTCGGATCCACAAATGTCAGAGTAAAGGATCCAGGCTTGCCAGCCTTTAAACATAGATCTAGCTTTACACTGGATCCCGGGTCAAGCCTCAGACTGCCAGAATGGTTTAGGCCAGGGCCAAAACCCAGCACCATGCTACCGTTAGCCCTAACCTCGAGAAACTCGAGGCCGGCACTCGGCCTAAGAGATACGCTTAGCGTGTAGGGCAGGCCGGCGATGCCGCTATTCCTCAGCTCGACAACCCCGGGGAAACAGTAGACAGTCTCATTAGAAGCGTAGACCTGGACTGCTCCGCTAACCGGCTTCCCGCCGGAGTACGCCCAGACGTCTTTTGCGCCTCCAATGATGACAGCCTGGATGCCGAGAGGATACACCGCTACAAGCGCGAGGAAGCCGGCCAAAACGATAACAGCGATTATTGCTAGGACCCTGCTCTTCCTGAACCTAGCAGGCTGGATATTCACAGAGCAACACCTAAAAGTATAGAGAAAAAAACTATTTAAAGATTTTAGTTCAATTGCCCTACTCAGCCTATCCAGTAGAGACTACGTCGACCTCTATGACGATCAAGTCCTTGTACCACTCGGATGAAGGAGTATTCGCGTCGACAAGTACTTCGGCTGCAACAGAGACACATTGTCCCGAATTCAGTGTGACCGAGCCAAGAGTTCTACCCACGGTTGTTGAACTGTCAATAGTGAGTGGACTTTCGAGCGTGCCAAGCCAGAGCTTCAAGTACCTTACGTATGTCCAGCTTCCACTTAGTACTCCATTGTATTTTAGACTTACTGTGAATGGGCCTGTTCCATACGTGTTGCATATCTTGATGGCTTCATCGTACTTTGTGGGGTCTCCCGTGTAGCCTCTGATTGTTATTACTGTCCTGTTGGTTCCATCACTAGCATTATAGTAGGTTGAAACGCTGAGGAGGCTTCCATCGACGTCTGCGCCTTTCACCTTGACGACTGGCGGTGTTCCCGCGCTCTGGACGTGCCACTCGGTGATGTTGGTGATCGTCACTGCTGCGGCTGCGAAGCTGAGCAGTGCTAGTGCTGCCAGCAATATGGCCAAGCTGCTTCTCCTAGCCTGTGCCATGCTTATCGGGGCCTTGGGGAGGCTTCGGGTTTATAAACTTTTTAGTTCGCTTTGCTCCCGGGGGCGCGCGGCCGCCTAGCTGGTTCTCGAGCGTGCGAGGAGGGGTTCTAGCTCGCTCAGGGGTATTGCGCCCCGGGCTGCCATCGACTCGAGCCTCTGCTTTGCCGCTCTGAGCGCTGCGGTGTCGAGGGGTGCTCCCAGCTCTGCCTGGGCGAAGCGGGGTAGCCACTCCTCGAGTGGCACGTCGACGGGGTAGTAGCAGGCGCGCTTGCCTATTTTGACGCGGTGGACTAGGCCTAGGCGCTCGAGTATTGAGAGGTGCCACTGGACCTCGCCGAAGCTGATGCCCGTCTCCCTGGAGATGCGGCG
>JAJHRM010000306.1 GCA_020832965.1 Thermofilum sp.
TAGCAATTTTACCCGTGGGAAGCGTTGAAGCTCATGGACCGCACCTGCCACTGACCACGGATAGCATAATAGCGGAGGCAATAGCCAGGGAGGTCGGCAAAAGGTTAGATGCTTTCGTGCTGCCAGTCTTCCACTACGGCACATTGTGGTCTTTGAAAGACTTCCCAGGGTCTACATGGATTGAGAGAGATACCCTAACCAGGGCGATATACGAGATAGGTGCTGTTCTTGCAACTCATGGATTCAAAATGTTCGTGGTGATAAATGCGCACATAGGGAACACGGACTCTATAAAGGAGGGGTTAAGGAAGCTTATAAAAGACTACCCTGAGCTGAATGTGTATATGTTTAACCCAGATCTAATTTTTGAAGTTGCAAAGAAGTACATGGATAGCAAGCCATGGTACAAAATGTACTATCACGCTGAGGAAATTGAAACCTCTCTACTGCTATACCTGGTGCCCGATACCGTGAAGATGGATAAAGCCGTAAGAGAGTACCCTGATGTGCCAGCTAACATGGACTACAAGTTCATTCCTTGGAAACTATTAACGAAGAGTGGAGTTATAGGCGATCCAACTGTGGCTAACAGGGAGAAAGGGGAAAAGATATTCAAAGAAGTAGTCAGTAGAATCGTTGAAGCCCTTGAGAAAGAGATCAGAGCTTTGACTACACGCTCTTCAGAAGCTCCTCGAGGACCCGCCTAGCATCCTGAGGAGATACTGCTTCGCGAAGCCGCTTAACTAACTCCTCTCCCTTGTTCAGCAGAAGCTCGGCAAGATTTTGGATAAGAGAGATATGAGAGGTTTTATCTGGTGTAGAAAAGGCCATTAGAACGTATACTGGATCGTTATGCGAGCCAAAGTTAACACCGTTTCTCACTATAAGCACGGAGAAGCACACCTTCCTGGCTCCATCCTCAGGTCTTGCATGCGGAATAGCTATGCCAGGCGCGATCGCTATGTAGGGACCTAGTTCCTGGCAAGTTTTAATCATCTTGTCAATGTAGCCAGCATCAATGCATCCGTCTCCCAGCAGGAGCTGCCCGGACAATACCACTGACTCCTTCCAGTCAGCGACGCTTTCAACCACGGAGATTCTACCATTGACAGCTTCTACTAGGTTCATCTGAGACATGGTTGTGGACACCTGGTAAAGAATCCTTAATTTAGCTGTCGTTGTCACTTCCTTCCGGTAATCAGGGAGATTAAGTAGACTATGAGCGGGTACCACACGTAGTCTGTATCGGAAGCCCAGCTGTAAAAGTCTCCTATGGCGAAGCCCATTATAGGCCACATGATAGCCTGTCCTACCGCCATCAGGACTCCGGCGAGAACACCGCCTATGATTGCTCCCGGAATTCCTGCATACTTGTTGCCGTAGACAGCAGCTGTTGCGCCGTGGAACCATACAGACATCGTCGGGGCGAAGATGAACCACGGGTACTTTAAGCCAGCAAAGATCATGGAGAAGAGAACCATCGTCACCATGCCTATAATGCCTCCGTAAGCCATTGAAACCTGCCCGTATGGGAAGAACAGGGGGCAGTCGAGCGCTGGAACAGCCCCTGGGATGAGCTTCTGGGCTATTCCCTGGAATGCAGGTATCAGGTCTGCGATGATCATTCGAACACCCATTATTAGGACTGCAAAGCCCGCGCCGAAGTTAAGCGCCTGAAGGATTAGCCATACTACTGGATGCGTACCAGCTTGAGCTGCAAATTTTAAAACATCACTCCAAGCTAGTACCCCTACGATCAGGTATATGACAAAGTAGCTCGCTGAGAGCATAAGCATAGGCTCCCGGAGCCAGCTTAGATACGACGGGAACTGCAGCTCCTCCATGCTGCGGAACTTCCTCCCCTTCCCCAGGGGCTTGGTTATCAGTGACGTTAAAAGTACAACGAGCGAGGAGGAGTGCCCGAGAACAAAGCCTGCGTTATTGTTGACCTCCAAGTCGAAGAAGTGCGTGTACCATGGCTGTATTACCTGGTAGAAACCAGTAAACAGAGAGGCGGCAAGTATCAGAGCCCAGCCCTCTAGGCCCATTATGTACCTGAAAGCCGCTGTAAATATTACAGCATTCCAGAATATTAGATGCCCTGTTAAGAAGATATACTTGAATGTTTTACTTAACCTAGCAACGATGACGTTGATTAGGAAAGCAAAGACCATCACCAGGCCGATCTCGAAGCCAAGCTCGGTAATGACCTTGTTTGTTCCAATAGCAACTGACACTGGTGGAAGCTTTAGCGCCGAGGAAGCTACTTGCCCCAACGGCAGCAGGGCGTTCACCATTACGCTAACTCCAGCGAGCAGTATGAGCAAGCCCAGAGCTGTTCTCAGAGTGCCAGCAATTATCTTCTCAACTTTCTCCCTTAGCGCTAGGAGTCCGACTAGAGCAATTGTTCCTAGAAACAGTGCAGGTGTTTTAAAGACTGCAACGATGAAGTTCAGTAGCTCTGTCAAGGGGTCCATGGTCTTGTCAGAGGGTGATAGAAATCGGATGTATATAAGCATTTTCCCTAACCTATTCTTCAAGAAGACAGCAGCACTAGCAGCACTTTTATTACACCCTCAACCTGAGGTCGCTGGGTGTAAGAAATGGTCGTCATCGAGGCACGAGGCCCCAAACCTTCAAGCGAGCTGGGCCGTGTAAATTCCCACATACACTTGGTGGGAATGCCTCCTCCTTGGCTCTACCATACTCCCTCCTTCTCGAACGACCCTGACTACGCGCTAACAGACCCCGACAAGGCTGTTGAGGAGGCGCGAATACTCCTAAGGTCGGGAGGGAATAGCGCACTAGACGCCACTACGAGGGATTACGGGAGAAACCCCAAAGCAATTTACTACGTATTACAGAATGTTCCTGAGCTAAACCTGATACTTGTAACCGGTTTCAACCGAGGAATATACCTTGATGAGTGGTACTATGAAGCATCTATCGACAGGATAAGCGAGATGTTTGCAAGGGAAGTTTCTGAGAGCATAGACGGTTTGCCTCTGCGGGCTGGAGCGATAAAGATAGGCGCAGACTATATGAGGATTCTGCCTATCGAGCGCAAGTGCATTACAGCCGCTGCCCAGGCGCATCTAGCAACAAAAGCGCCGATAGTGGTGCACACGACGCTAGGCACGCAAGCAGTGGAGATCCTAGACCTCCTCGAAAAACAAGGCGTAGACCCCCACAGGGTAATCTTCTTCCACGTTGATAGGAACCTCGACCCATGGTACTGGGAGGAAGTAGCGGCAAGAGGAGCCTACCTAGTGCTCGATCAAATAGGGAAGATAAAGTACGCGCCTGAGAGCAGAAGAGTGGAATTTCTCCTCGAAATGGTCGCGAGAGGTTACGAAAACCAGATACTTCTCGGAACAGACTTCGCTAGAAGATCCGACTTCATCTCCTACGGCGG
>JAJHRM010000307.1 GCA_020832965.1 Thermofilum sp.
TTCTCTTCTACTCTCTCCGCCTTCGAGCCAAATTGAGTAGGCTCACCCGCGAGTACGCCAGGCAGCGAGCTGTAGCGGGGCAGGCTGCAAGGGCTGCTCGGCGGGATGCCGAGTCTCGCTTGAGCGATGCTCTCGACCTTGTGAGCGACGCCCTATACCTGGTTGAGTGCTACATGAGGGATGCTCCAGAGAGGGCTGAGGAGCTCAAGGAGGTAGTCTACGCTCTAGAAGACGCAGAGGAGGCGCTCGACAAGCTTGTAAGAAAACGCAAGCCATTAAGCTAAACGTGGAGCACAGCCTGTGCGCGCGGTGCGCGATGGGTATCGAGCACGGCACTTCACTACTCCAAAAGGATAACCTTATATTCTTGGCGATACTCCTATGAGCTTGAGGGAAAAGAATATGGCTGCACAGATTTGGAGTGTGGAAAATGTTGAAAACATAATTAAACAAGGTCGTTTCATTGATAAAGTTGGTAGTGTGGATAAGCTTCCACAACCCCAGAAAGTTATAAGAGAACTTGATGAAAAGCTAAGTATATGCAAGGATAGATCATCGAGATTAATACTAGTTGAGAAATTAGGTGATTACATGGTTTTCATAGCAGTTCCTGCTGGAAAAAGTAATTGTGATTTTATAGTGTGGAGGTACTCTCCAGGGCTACGGGGTGAGCAGCCACTAATTATTCCATCACATGATTACCTAGGGAGAAAGTTTATTGAGCTTAAAGGAAAGAATGAGGTAATTGATGAGTATTTAATAAATGCTACACTTAGGCTTGTAAGGGATAGGATGAGTATATCAGAAATTATGCAAAGATATTTTGCAGGGCTAAGTACAGCTTTAAAAGAGGAGATTGAAAAATTCCTCATTACTCTCAAGTGGGTGGCGCTCCAGGAGGATGTTAACTACCCTCCGCCGCGCTATCTTGGCTCCAAGATGGTCTTAGCAGTATTTGCTCTACTCGAGGTAGGCTTTAAACCCTCCGAGCTGAGGCGAGTTATAAGGTTCTAGTAAGTAAGTTGTGGGGGAGTGATGAGGGAGGTACCGGTCGAGGAGTACCTTGAGTTTGTCTCGAAAAACAAGAGCATAGTCATCGAGGATCAGGAGATATTTCTCGAGCCTCTTGAGGTCAAGAGGCTCAACCCCTACCCTGAGGAGCTAACAGACATCTCTACCACTGTTTGGAGCTTCCCAGAAAGAGGCTCCTGGGCGACTCACAGGGGTGATTACAGGGGGAACTGGCCTCCCCAGATTCCCCGTGCTCTCATACTGCGCTATACTAAGCCCGGCGGAATAGTTCTAGACCCAATGGTGGGCTCAGGGACTACGTGTATCGAAGCCATTCTACTTGGGAGGAACTGCATTGCCGTAGATATAAACTACAATGCGGTAATATTGACCCATCACAGACTGTACTACTTAATGAGGGCGTTGTGCGAGAAACGGCAGAAGATCCTGGACGAGTTCACTGGACACCAGGTGGGTGGTGAAGAATTCAAGGTTGCCTGGTACAAGGTTTATCACGGTGATGCCCGGAGACTCGAGAAAATACCGGATAACTACGTAGACCTGGTGGCAACACACCCACCGTACTTCAACATAATAAGGTACGGCGAGGGGCGCAGTGAGGGGGATCTTTCAAGAACGGAGAGCTTAGAGGAGTACCTTCGGCTTTTCAAAGAGGTAGCGATGGAAGTATACAGGGTGCTTAAGCCTGGAGGAGTGCTCGGGATACTGGTCGGCGACACCAGGGTGAGGAGGCACTACGTGCCTCTAACACACTACGTTCTGCTAGTCCTGCTGGACGTCGGCTTCGTGCTTAAGGAGGAGGTCGTCAAGATACAGCACAAGATGAAGACCACTAGGGAAGTCTGGAGCAAGCTGGAGGACAGGGACTTCCTGCTAATATACCACGAGAAACTCTTCATCCTTGAGAAACCTAAAGCCCCTGACCACGGGTTAAAGTACAGCGCAAAACAACCCTTCGTAGAGCTAAAGCTTTAAATCCCCTTGAGCGCTCATGCAAGCTTACCGGTTCTTCTCTGCTAGGACCCAGCCCTCCTCCGTCCTAATGACAATTCCCCTCTTCTTAAGCCTATACAGGCAACCTCTAGCAGTATTATAGTTCACCTTGGTTGCACTAACGATCTCCTTCACCGAGACAGGTTTATTCACGCTTTTAAGGTACTCTAAAATCTTCTCCCTAGAGGTTTCTGCTTCAAGGCGAGACATATTCTCACAGCGATCCTTCACCCTTTAACAGGGGTAAAAGAGCTAATCGCCACCTCAGATGTTAATATTTCAGAGATTGCTGCACTTTACAGCTACCGATACTGCGCATCGCTCTCCTCTGCCACAGCAAGCGGAACACTTGCGCGCGTGATACATGCGTAAAACATAAAAATGGTAAAGAATCCTAAGCGGTGTAGGGATCAAAGTTATGAGTATCGTGGAACTTCTCATATTGCTGTTCTCTCTTTATGTAATTGTTGTTTTGATTGATCTTGCTGTACATCCAGTAGTCAGAAAGACATTGAAAGGAGATCTAGCAGGCGTGAAAGAAGCGCTATCTTCTTGAGGTAATCCCAATGAAGAAGACGTATGCGGGCTAACACCGCTTCATTATGCTGCTGAAATGGGTTTGGTTGAGATTGCAAAGCAGCTGATCGACAAAGGCGTTAATATTAATGAGGAAGACGGTAGGGGTTGGACGCCCTTGCATTATGCAGCTTTCAACGATGAAGTGGAGGTCGTCAGGTTACTGCTTGAAAGAGGTGCTGCTGTCAACTTAGGAGACGAGTCCGGCGGTACCCCGCTGCACATTGCCGCGTCGAAATGCAATAGTGAGATCGTGAAGTTGCTTATCCAGCATGGGGCAAAAGTTAACATTGCCGACTGCTATGGTTGGACGCCTCTACATGAAGCTGCATCAAGTGGATGCATAGATGTGATCAAAATCCTCCTGGAGTCGGGAGCCGATCCGACACTTAGGAACGGGAATGGGGATACTGCTCTCGATATTGCCAAGATCAGGGGCACGATGATGCAGCGAGAGTTATTAAGGAGTATCTCCTTAGGCGCGCCATGATGCCTGAGCGCGCGCACTCACGCTAGCACGCTGGCAGCGCGCTAGTATCACGGCGCTAGCTAAGGCCGCGCCTGCGGCAATGGGATTCGCTGTGACGCCTGTCTAGGAGGCTTTCGAGGCAGCAATTACGAAGCAGCTTAGGAGCGGTAACGAAGCCTCCCCTCGCGTGCTTCTAGCGCGTGTTAGTGCCTAGAGGTGCTGGGGTTTACGCTTCTTGTAGACTATGGCGAACCCTTTGACTCCTTGGAAGGAGGTCCCTAGGAGCAAGCTTGTCTTTGTGAGGCCTATGTTCGGGATGACCGCTGTGACTTC
>JAJHRM010000308.1 GCA_020832965.1 Thermofilum sp.
TCAACTTTGTTGAAGCAATTAATACCAAATGAAAATGATTTAAAAATTGCATTAATGATTTTTTGGGGATTTAATGATTTAACATCCCAAGGTATTGCAGACTTAAATGCAGATTGGAATGATTTATTGCAGGATAAAGGATTTCATAGAGGTCTTGATGCAATGGCATATACTATTCAAGTTTTACCAGAAGTTTATAATAGAGTAATAAGTTTATATCCAAATAAAACAGTTCCATTTTCAGAATATAATCCAGAACCTATGGAGATGAGATTTGGTTATTATTCCTGGATTTATGATAGAGGTTGGCACGGATTAAGAAATATGTTTAAACAATTTATGGGATTTTATCCTGCTGAGTGGGGGGATATTGTTGATAGAATTCCTCTTACAGAATTTCATAAATATGTTGTTCAAAATTATGATGGAATAAATACTTATTTGTTTAAAAATTTTGAAGAATATGACATAATAGCTTTTGTGATCGGGTATAATAATTATTTTTTCGGTCCTGATTTGGGTCAAGATTATTTTTGGAGATATGCACTTAAAGCTTTTGGAATACCATCTCTTTATGACTCAGCTTGGAGTGAATATTACATTAATGCGCCTGCAAGATATGCTGGTGGATATGATACTTGTATTTTTGGTTTACCAGAAAACATACTAAAACCTTTAAGAGAAGGAGAATATGGAAAAGTATTAATTTTACCTGGAAATGGTATATGTCCTATAGGTTCTGCAATAGAAGGAATTGAAAAAGATATGGAATATGGTAATAAGTATCCAGTGTACCCAAACTTAAAATATGCTGAAATAGCATTGCCTTTAAGAGGATATAGAATTTATTTCTTTAAAATAGGGAATAAAGGGTAAATCGATTCTTTTGTTTTCTCTGCGTGCGATAAAAACTTTTGCGCGCTAGTTAGCCGCTCATGTTGGTTCAGCGCCTGCCGCGCTACGCTGCTCCAGGTAAAATATGCCGCCTTCCCAAGCACTTCTAGCGCGCGCAAGTGCTTGAAAGCTCGCGCGCCACTTCTTTACGCGTGATCCCAACGCGATCCCAGCGGCATCGGATGCTCTAAGCTTGACTGCTGGTGCGACTAAGCTTGCCGAATGGTTACCTTTTGGAGACGAGGGGAGGGCAATAAGCCCACTCGCTGTTAGAGCCGCGCGCGGCGGCGTGCTCGTGGCCCGCTGGGGGAAGGGGTTGCCCGGCGCGCTCCACGTCAGGCTGAGGCTGCTCGAGGAGGAGGCCGGGCGCGCGCTCTCCGCGGGGCAGCAGCGCGCTGCAAGCATAGCCACCGAAGTGTAGGAGGGCGTCCATGGTGCTCAGGCGCGCTCCAGCGCTTCCTCGAGGGGGAGCACGGTTAGCCCCGACCCCTCCGGGAGCAAGGCCTTACTTTGTCCAGAAGCTCCCGCCGGGAGCCCTATTTTCGAGCGCGTGCTAGGCAGCTGAGAAAGAGCTGAGCGCCGGCGCTACCGGCTCGAGGGAGCTGCGCTTAGCAGGGGAAACGCTCCCGCTAGAGCGCTAGAAGTGCAGGTAGAAGAGCTTCAGGAGGGCTAGCTTGAGCTCCTCGCCGCCTCGCGCCTCGGCTGCCTCGCGGAAGAGCCTGCGGAACAGCTTTTGCCTGCGGAGCAGCTTTTCCTCGATAGTTATCGACACGAGCTTCGCGTGAGCTCTCGCGAGCTCCTCATCACCGCTGCTCAAAGCCCACAGCATCAAGACAAATGCTGCGCTCGAGTGCGCCGGCGCCCAGAGCTGCACCACGTCGCCTGCACCCCGCTCCTCTATGAAATTCAGAAGCTCAGAAAAGAAACGTTTAACAGCCTCACACTCCTCCGGCTCTTGAGGAATACCTGAAAGAAGCAGTCTAGCTACGCACGCGCGCTTACCTAACCGATCTATAACCTCAATCTTTAGGGTAATGACAGCATCCTCATCTCCGCGTATAGCAGCTACCGCTGAAAGGCAAAGCTCCTTCTTTTTAGCTTTAAGCTCGCTGCACTCGTCTAGCGCGCCTCCAGGTAGGCCCATGAGGAGGTTGAAAGCCGGTCGAAGATCCTGCCATATATAGCTTCTCAGCGCCTCCGCCACCTCCCGCGCTTCAGGCTTCTCAACTTTCACTCCTAAGTGCTCGAGGAGGAGCCTAACCGCAACACCTACGTCAGGGAAGCGCCTGAGGAGCCATCCTTCCTCATCTAGCAGCTTGGAAACCTCCTCCGTCCTCCCCTCGAGCGCCAGAGAGACGAGGTACTCTGCCAAGGCGCCTGCCTTCATTTCGAGGTACACTAGCGGTGAATTTGCCTCCTTCTTGTGCTCTTTCGCCTCTCTCCAGAGGCTTTCGAAGGTTTTAGCGTGCTCCTTCAGCTTCTCCAGGCTCCCAGCTTTAAGCACGCTGCAGCGCGCAGCCCGCGAGCGAGCAGCCAAGTAGTTCTCCCAGCTTTTGAGTTCTCTACAGATCGCGGCAGAGCTCTCGAAAAGCTCCTCGGCAGCCTCCAAGTCATCGTTATCCATCGTGTAGCTTGCCAGAGCGTGTGTAAGTGCTCCCCTCACAATCTTCACTGCGCGCTTAAACTCTTCCGGCTTGAGCGCCAGCTCCTCCGCCCACTTCACAGCTGGCCCGCTCGGCCCCTCCCCCTCCACCCTCTCGAGCTCTCCGAGGAGCTCTACCGCTTTGCTCGCTGCCTCCCCGCCGCCGCACGGCTCCAAGTCCCCCTCGAGCGCCGCTCGTAGCGCGTGCGCTTCAGCTATGGCCCGCAGCTGCCCTTCCAGCTTCTCGAGGAGCTCGCACATCCTCCCCCTCATCAGCTCCAGTTCTTCTTCCCGGAAGTACCCTGCATGCTTTGTGAGCAGGTTGGAGTACGCATTTACAGCTTCCACCAGCGGCCACGCTTTCCCCTCTTGCTTCTCCTCATACTTTTGAAGCGCTCCATCAACGGCATCAGCTATTTTGCGGACAGCATCTCCGTCCAGCTCGGGCAGCCCGGAGGCAGCTGACGCGAGTAATACGTGGTAGTGGGGTGCTAGCTCGCCGAGCGGCCTAAACACCCTTAGGACGGCGGCGGCGCACTCCGCACTGGAGACCCTTTGCACGACGACGGCGGCAGCGTGGAGCGCGGCTTCTGCCTCCCAAACCTCCACCCCCTCGCCGAGCCCCGCAGCCCCGGCAATGGAGAGAGCGAGGCCCAAAGCGTAAAGTCTCTCGTGCAGATAAGCACCACCCCTATCGCGCCAGGTTTTCTCCAGGTCTTTGATCTCCTTCGCTGCCTCTCTGTGCCAGCGAGCAAGGGGGTGCGCAAGCGCGTGCGGGCTGTGAAGCGCCACCCCGATGATTAGCAGTGAGACTTTGCCGCCTACGAGCAGGTAGCTGTCCAGCTCGCAAGGCTTCAGAGCCTCGC
>JAJHRM010000004.1 GCA_020832965.1 Thermofilum sp.
CTCCTCCTTGTGAAGGTCGATGACGCATGGCGCTCCTCCGTCCCCCCTCACGCTCCCGTCGGGCATCACGAAGCGCACTAGCAGCGTTGCTGCTGGCGGATTGGGCACAGTTCTCTTCCCTGCTTCCTCGCGCATCTTTAATACGTTCCCCCACTCTGCCATCCACTCCTCCCTGTAGCACAGCGCTCCCTTAGTCCTAGCACAGCCGTTAGCGAAGTCCCTGAACAGCTGCCTGAGCCTCGGCAGGTTTTCGCTGTCAACGTGAAGCTTGAACACCCTGAACCCACCCCTCCAATTGCCCTTACCCCTCTCCGCGCTCATGTTCCCACCCTCCGGTGGCGGGTGGGGCGCCCTCTCGCAGGCGCGGCGGCGCGGAGCAAGTGCGCGCTATAGCCCCCTCGGGACGCCTAGCATAGACTACATGCATAGTCTCGTTTACGCAGGTCCGGGCGCCTCACCTTAAGCCGACCTTAGTGCTGGAGCGCGAATGTCTTAAAAAATTTTCTGCGGCCTTCAGAGAGCTGGCTAGAAGGACATTGGCACGCGCCTAACAAAATCTTCAGCATATGACCATAATTTTTTAAATTGAAAGAGTTTTAACTGGAATGGGGATGATTGCTCAGAGTTGCTCTGAACAGTGAGGAAAAGGCATTTGCATGACCCTTATTACCCCATTAAGCATTAAGCGACACCCCTACTTTTCGCAGGGTTAAGCTAGTGCACTACGGCTAGGTAGCCTTCTAGGTGTACGTGTTTCGGCATCTCCCGTCATTTCAATGTAGTGCTGGTTGTGTGGTCGCGCACTACATCTTCACTTTTACGCGCTGAAAGCTAAGCTGTACATTTAACAGGGTAGTCCATCGTTCTTCGTTCTATTGCATACTCCTGGGGTGTCTCTAGGATTACTCCTAGAACCTTGTTACGCTTAAAACGTCCACTTGGCTCACGCCTGGAACCGCTTGTAAAATGTTTTCAAGCTCTTCTGTGCCGCCCTCGGTTTCTTCAGGCATCAGTATCACCATTCTGAGAGCTTCTAGACCGAACGCTATTGGCTCGGATTGATATTGAGCTAACTGGTACTTTCCAGGCAGCTTTTTCAATATCCTGTTTTTTAGCTCCTCCGGCTTCAAATCCGCGTCCTCGGGGAAGATTCTCAGTAGTACAGCTATACGGGCCATGTTGACCGAGGTGACTACAGCAGGGTTAATAATAACGTTTTCGCTAATAGTGCTTAAAAGCATAGAAGAGGCACAAAAGCTAGCGCAGAGTTTGCATTCCAAGGCATCCGTGCACATAAACATGTGGGGCAAGTACTGGGTTATGAGGTTCAGCACACACGAAGCACTAAAACTTGCTAGGAAAAGTGGGGAGCAGAGAAGACCCCTCAAGGAGCCAGCCCAAAAGAAAAACCTATAGCCAAGTAATACGCAGATTACTCAAGCTCGCGGAAAACCACTCCCTTCTACAAGAAATTTAAACTCCACAAGACAGCTTTCATTCAGGGCGCGCGAAGCCATCAATCTAGCAGAACTCACGGGCCCTCAAAACCACATTTGGGGCAAACATATCTATTCCCCTGTTTCCTGCACTTCTCACATCTCCAGATTACTGCCTCTCCACAGTTTGGACAACGGAAGCTTGTTGCTCTTTGAGACGGTGCTATCGGCCTTCCGCAGGAAGTACATTTAGGCAGTGGTATAGTGGCAGCCATATTCCGCCTCTGCTTTTCGGGCGTATTTTTTAATAAATCTTTCGCACCGCGTAGCATAGTTTTCAAATGCGATAAGCTCACAGCACTAGGTGAAAAGAATGCTGGAATGCTTAAGCGCGCATCAAAGTGCTCAGCTTCCTACCAACACCCAGCAAGGTAAAGCCCATAACCCTGCGATAAGGCGGGGTGACGGATAGCGCGCGCTACACCTATCGCAGCCTCAACTGCTGCTTGCAAATTGTGCTCAGCTGCATCTACCAGGTCTTCATTCTCAGCAAATCGCTCCTCATCGTTTTAAGCCTCCTTACCGCTCTCCAAAACCTGCCTACCCTAGCCTTTACTCCCGCGCGCAAGCGCGCTAGGAGGCATTGATGCGTAGTATTTCTTTTCTCGTTGGGTAAATGTGATGTTTAGGCCTCAATGCGTGCGCCTAGGAAATATATATCATGCTTTCCTGAGTCGTAAAGTGTGTCTATCAATTACGACCTGGTTGCAGAGATTTATGACGAGCTTTATGGTCCTGAACAGATTAGCAAGAATATTGTGGCTTCGACATTTCTATCCGGCAGTGAGACCGTGCTGGATGCCGGGTGTGGCGTTGGCATTCTCTCAAGCTTTCTCAAGGAATCATACTATATTTGTCTGGATTTGAGCCTCGGCATGCTCAGGGTGTTTAAGTTAAGGAAGTGTCTCTGCGATGCTGTACAGGGCGACGTGAGCATGCCTCCTTTTCGGAACGACTGTGTGGACGGCTTAGCATGTATAACTGTAATCCACGAAGCTCCTGGCTCACTTCAGAGTCTTGCCCGCGTTTTGAAGCCTGGCAGAGTGTTAGTTTTGAGTGTGAAGGAGAGGTTGCTCAGGGAGCCTTTAGCGTTTCCCAGGGACTTTACTGTGGAAAAAGTTATAGAAACCTCGGGTGACACTTTGTATGTTTTGAGGAAGGTGAGCTTGTGAGCTTTAACGGGCCAAGGATAATTGCTTTTGGCGATACACACGCACCTTTGTATGTCCATTATTTGTCCGAGTCTCTTAAGAGACTCGACTTAAAGACTGAGCTCGTCCTCGTGGCTGGGGACGTTGTGGCTAAGGGTGACTGGAGGATGTGTAGGCAGGTTGAGGAGCTGCTTAGAAAGTTTTCCCCGGAAGCAATGGTTATAGGCGTGTTTGGCAACGAGGACTACGAGGAGGTTAGAGGCAGGATTAGGGAGGAGTGTAATAGTATTTTGTGGCTCGAGGATGACGCAGCAGAGGTTAATGTCTATGGGATGAAGGTTAGGGTTGTTGGTACCACGGGTATCCTGGACGAGCCTACTAGGTGGCAGAGGCGCAACATTCCGAGGATAAGGGAGATTTACGGGAGGAGGCTTGAGAAGGTAAAGGAGCTGTTGGGCAAGGGGGGTGGAGACTTGACAGTGCTTCTCACACACTACCCCCCGAGATGCCGCACGCTTACGGGTGAAGACGAGAGATTTTGGAGGGAGATGTCTTCTGAAAGGTTGACGGAGCTGTTGAGGAAACAAAGCGTAGACTTGGTCGTGCATGGGCACCTGCACAATAGCATTGTTCACCGTGACCGTATCGGCATAACTCCCGTCTACAACGTATCTCTCCCAGCCACGAAGAGCGTCACAGTGATCGAGCTGAAGAGGACAGGGCTTGCGCAATTCTTCTAGGTAGCGCGCCACCCGTCACCCCGCCTTATCGCAGGGTTATGGGCTTTACCTTGCTGGGTGTTGGTAGGAAGCTGAGCACTTTGATGCGCTCGGCAGCTCTGCCTCTATCCCCAGCGCTTTTAGCCCCCCTAGCCATGGTGCCCAAGCCCCTGTTTACGTCGCTGTGCAATGTGTGCCCACGGGGGCATGTGACAAGTCCTTGAGTCTTCCTCTAGCGCGCTTCCACAGGGGTATCTTCCCCAACACCTTTATGCTCGTGCTTATCCTCTTTTAAGCGCGCCTCGAGGCAATCAGTATTCGAGTACGCTTCTTCACGTGTCAAATGCGAGCTGCCTCATCATCTGTTCATGTTGACGTAGGCTCCCTATTAAAATTGACTCTCCGTGCTAAAGCACATGGTGCGTGGAGGATGTATGATACGTTAGCATGCGCTTGAATGCAGAGGATCTTTATCTGAATTGCGCGTGATTAAGCCTTGAAAGATTTATTTTAAGCGCGTTTTTCTTCCTACTAGGTGCTGTTGTGAGTGCACGCTTCGCTATCGAGGCGTTGAAGCAGTTAAGAGAGGAGGATTACAGGCTGCTCGTCGCTGTTGAAAGGGGGATGATTAACCATGAGTATGTGGATGTTAAGCTTGTAGCGGGCATTTCAGGGCTTGAAGAGGAGTACGTTGCTGGGAGGCTTAAGGGACTTGCGAGGCTGGGCCTGCTTCAGAGGTACAAGGGGTCATTTACTGGGTACGTTTTAGCTACTAGAGGCTATGACTGCTTGGCGCTCTACGTGCTGGTGAAGAGGGGAACGCTGTCCCAGCTTTCCCCCTCGCCGTACGGGGAGGGCAAGGAGAGCGAAGTGTACCTCGGGAAGACTGTGGGTGAGAGAGTTGTTGTTGTGAAGTTTCACCGCGCCGGTAGGACGAGTTTTAGGAGGGCTAAGCTCGTCAGAGGATACATTGCCGATAAGAGGCATTTTTCTTGGCTTTATAGTGCTAGGCTTGCCGCTATGAGGGAGTATGAGGCGCTTAGGATTTTATGGAAGAGGGGCGCGTCTGTCCCCGAGCCTATTGACTGGAACAGGCACGTAGTGGTTACCGGCTACGTTGAGGGGGACGAGCTCTATCTGGTCCCGGAGCTCAGCGACCCTAAGGCTTTCATGGAGAGGGTATTGCTTGAGGTTGAGAAGTGTTATGGGGCGGGCGTCGTTCATGGGGACTTAAGCGAGTACAATGTATTAGTGGCGAGGGGGGAGAAACCTGTCCTTATTGATTGGCCGCAGTGGATTCCGAGTAGTCACCCGATGACTTCTTTCTACTTGAAGAGAGACATCGTCAATATTGCCTCTTTCTTCGCGAAAAAGTATAGGGTAAGTGTCGACCCCGAGAGGCTTGGAGAAGAGTTCTTAAAACGCATGCGCCCCCATTATACCCCCTCACTTGGATCTGAGGCGCCATAAGCTACATGGTTTTTCCGCCCCGTTGCACGTGGAAGCTATCTGTAACTGCTTAGAGAGCCTTGCTGCCGAGGTAGTGCGCAGCAGGTTATGCTGTCCTAGACTTCGTTGGAGGATTACCTTTTTAAGCAAGTTTTTTCTTGAAGGCTAGGACGCGCGTTGTTTAGGAAGATACTCGGCTTAGACTTGCTGCCTGGCAGCTCGCCTCAGGGTGCTGCTCACCTGTTTGCCGCCGTCTTGGTAGTTGATGGGAGGGTTGTCGAGAGGTGGGGGAAGGTTGATCTTGACAAAATCATGGAGATTATTTCTGAGTGGGGCGTGGAGGCCTTAGCCCTGGATAATGTTTACGAGCTTGCTCCAAGCGTTAACGAGTTAAGTGAGATCTTGAAGAAATTCCCCAGGAGCCCGCACGTTATCCAGGTGACGATTATAGATGGGGAGCCTGTGAGCCTGGAGGCGCTGTGTGCTCTGACTGGCATCTGCAGTGGGAAGCTCGATCCCCTTCAGACTGCTGAAGCTTGCGCTTTACTTGCGTATAATGGTGTTGGCGGAGAGGCACTAGTATTCGAGGAGGAGACCATAATTCGCGTGGGTCGTGGCAGGGTTCCCGGTCAGGGGGGTATGAGTTGTGAGAGGTTTAAGAGGAACATCGAGTTACAGGTGAAGAGGAAGGTTAGGGAGATAGCCGAGGCCCTCAGGAGGAGCTCCCTCGACTATGACTTGTTCTTGAGGAAGAGTGGCGAGGGGCTAACGGGGGCTACTTTCATCGTTTACGCCGCTAGGGAGAAGCTAGGTGGTATTGTTAGGAGCGAGGATGGTCACGAACTCTTCGTGAGGATAGAGCCTGTGAGCCGTGAAAGAGTGGAGTTCCAGCCCCTTGGGGCGAAAATATCCTACAAGCCCTTCTCGGACAGGTACCTGATCGTGGGCATTGATCCTGGAATGTCTACAGGCTACGCGGCCTTGGACTTGAGGGGGAGCTTGCTGGTACTTGAGACAAGAAGACTGCTGGGCAGAGGGGAGCTGATGAGGAGGCTCTATTCCATAGGTAAGCCTGTAGTCGTGGCGACGGACGTAAGTCCTCCCCCAGCTTACGTGAAGAAGATAGCCTCTACGCTTGGGGCTCTCCTGTACACTCCCAGTCGGTCTCTAAGCGTTGAGGAGAAGAGGAGGCTCGCCTACGAGATCGCTGAGGCGTACGGCTTTAAGGTTAGGACTACTCACGAGAGGGACTCCCTGGCGGCAGCCTACAAGGCTTTTCTCTCCTACAAACCCCTCTTCGAGGAGGTGGAGAGGGAGAGCGAGAAGTATGAGTTACCGTTGCCACTAGATGAGGCAAAGCTGCTAGTGATTAAGGGTAAGCCCGTATCGACGGCTATTCAGGAGGTTTTGAGGAGGCACGTAGGCCTCAAGCTCCCAACTATGAAACATGAGAAGTACCCCGCAGGCGTTGGTGGCGAGAGGACTCAGGGGGAGCTAGAGTTCTTGAGAAGGGTTGTGAGTAGCCTCATTCAAGAGAACAGTTTGCTTAAGCGTGAGTTGAGGATCGCTGAGGAGAGGGCTATGAGGAGTGAGGAAACTCTCAGGAGGCTCCTCTCCCTCCGCGATCTCGGAAGGAGTGCTAACCCCGAGTTTCTGAAGATGCAGTCGAGGGTGGAGATGCTCCAGTCTGAAATTAATTCCTTGAGAAGCGCACTTGATGAGTATAGATCAAAGGTTCGGAAGCTCAGCGACGCTCTACTCTCTCTAGCCGCTGGAGAAAAGATCGTGGCATTAAAGCTATCAAGCGCCCTTGAGAGGGGCCCCTTGAGGGTTAGCTACTTGGCTGTTGACAAGGAGCTCCCCGAGGACTACTTGATCAGTGTTCTCGAGGAATTAAAGCCCCCCGGGTCAAACTTATACGTGTTTTTTAAGTCATCGTTCGACATCGATAAGCTTCGGGGTAAACTCCCGCTCGGAGTTGTCCCCTTATCGCTTGAGTGGTTTACTCAGCTAGAGGATGTTGGTGACTTCATAGTCCTACCTTTAGGAGAGATAGAGAGAATGGCCTACTTATTTAGTGAGAGTTTTGAGAGGGAGAAGTTGAGGAAGCTGCTAGAGAACTACCGGGAGGAGAGGAGGAAAAGCTTAGGAAAAACGCCTAAATAGTGCGCTAAGTAGCTCCAAACAGCTCGGAAGCCTAAGTCATTACCTCTAGGTCCTGAAACGCATGCTAGACTCTCCTGCCTCCTCCCAGGCGTATTCTAGAAGATAGCGAGTTCTCCTCTGAGGAGTTTTTCCCATAACGCATTTATCCTGTCAAGGTGGTTTGAGAGAACTTCCTCAGCTTGATGCTTAACGCGTTGGGTGACTGCTTCCGGAGCATTAATGGCTACGTAGGCGAGTAGGGGCTGGTTAATCGGCTTCCCGATCTGGCTTATCAGCTTGACGTAGGCCTCTCTTATATGGTCTAGGCTGACTATTTCGCTTGCTGCTTGGAAAGCTACGACGTTGTAGAGCTTGCCTATGTGGCTGATTGGATTCTTGCCAGCGGTTGCCTCAAGGGACATTGGCCTAAGGGGCGTGATGAGGCCGTTGGCACGGTTCCCCCTCCCAGTAGTGCCGTCGTCCCCATGCTCAGCTGACGTGCCTGTTACTGTTAGGTAGATTCCTCCCTTGTCTGCTTTGGAAGGCTCATCACCCGTATTTACGTGAACTTCAAGCTCAAAGTCTGCTATGCTTGCTGCGTGCTCCTTCACGATCTTCGAGACCCTTTCCTTCAAGTCTAGGTATTCTTGCAGGTTGCCTATGAACCTGGAAATCGCAGCCATTGCTATTGTAAGCGTGAGTTTGTTTCCCCTCCTTACTCCCATTACTTTTATGTCCTCGCCTATTGCGGGCAGCTCATTCTTCACGCCGGGGGAGTTCAGAAGTCTCTCCGTCTCCAGGACTATTCTTTCGGCAGGAGAGAGAGGTGCGTAGCCTATGCCCATTGAAGTGTCATTCGCGCCTGGATACTTTCCCTGCCTGGTGTAAATGTCTACAAGGTCGGCTGACCCCTTCCCAACCCTATAGTCGGTGATAACGTGGGTGTCCGGGTCCAGGAACCTGATGTTTGCCCTGATCCACTCGCGCGTGGCCTTTAAGATTATTGGTCCCACTGGGACACTTTCCCTGCCATCATGGGTAACTACTTCTGTCGTAGCCCTCCCAGAGACCAATATGTAGATTGGCTGAACGACCTCCCCTCCTCCAAACCTGGGGTTTGACTGGCCTCCAACAACCAGAACCTTGTCCAGGTTGTGGTGAAGTATTGATCCGTACTTTTCAAGGTAGTACCTTGAGAGAGCCCGGCTTGCTGCCTCAGCTATGGAGTCAGCGATGTAGTCCGGGTGACCAGTCCCCTTCCTCTCAACAATCTCCACGTGGAGGTCAGCTGGTGGCACATAGCTTGACTTCTCAACTACTATGTTCTTCGGATTCATCAAGTAAGGTTTCCTTGTAGAATTAATTTATAATGTTTACTGAAAATTACTCCTAGTCATATCACTACTCATCCTCGCTCAACTCTTTTGCCCCCTCTTGAGGCTGGACCCGCTGGGCGGACTGATCCTGCTCAAAGAATGTTACCTTTTCAGGTTCAATGGATACGAATAACAGGTTACTGCCGCGAATAAAGACCGTCCCCAGCTGAGCTACGAGCTTGTTTACTTCTGTTAGCATCTTTGTGTCGTCCAGTACAAGGTTCATTGCGTTATCGGTTAGGCGCAGCCTTCCTGAATACTCGCTTCCATCTTTCAGCTTCACAAAAATGCTCTTCCCGGTATAACTTTTGAGGTAATCCAGAGGCTGCATGTATCTTATTCCTTTCAGGGTTTTTGGTTGTGCTACCATCAATGCGTGAGCTTACGGAAGCATATTTATGGTTTTTCATAGTATATGCCATGTGATTTCCGAAGATAAAGCCCGAGGCACTGTGAATCATAAAGCTAGCCTTGAGGGTGCGCGCGCGAGGGTGAGAGCATGACCAGGAAGCCCAATTTTACCAGCAGCGACCCTGGGGCTCAGGGTGGGGCTCTGGGGTTGAAGCTTCACGGCACTAGGAGGAGTAGAGCGGGCGGCTGCTCCGGGGATGGGGGCGGCGTGCGGATCGTGCCGCTGAATGCCTGAGCCCTACTCCTCTTGGGCTTGGGTGATCCCCGCTGCTACGGCGGCTGGTTGAGTGGGTCCCAGGTTGAGCGGTGCGATGTCGTGAGGCTGCTCCCAACGCCTCAACAAGAAGAGCTACTACGTTACGCTGGCGACCAGTGCGCCAGGCTGATTAACATGGAAAACTACCGCAGGAGGAGGTTGTTCTTTGCCAACAGGGGCATCGACGCGGGCGTAAAGATTGCGAGACAACTTGCAAAAACTATCCCCGAGTATCTGGAAGTGAAGGAGATACTAGGTTCGATGAACTTCGACGAGACGCTGAGGAAGGTGAGCGAGGCTTGGAAGAGCTTCGCAGCGCAGCTCAAGGAGAGGAAGGAGGGCAAGTTGCCTCCTTGGATGAATCCGAGGCCTCCTGGCTACAGGAAGCGCAACGGCGAGCACCTTCCCATAATTATCGTCAGCGCAGACAACTACAGGGTTGACGTGGAGAGAAAGGTGATCCACCTGGGCTACTGGAACATCAGTGTCCAGTTCGCAGGCAAGCTTCGCTGGTTAACAAAGCCTGGGGCTAAGCGTGGTCGCGAGCGATGGCACGGCGCTGCTCTACAAGGCAAGGCACTCAAGTCCGACTACTACTTCGAGAAAAGGATAGCGGGGATCGACAGGGCGCTGTCAAGGCTGGAGGAGGCTGACAGGAGCGTGCTGTGGGAGGAGCGCATGCGCCTCTACGAAAAGAGGAGGAGGCGAAGGGACCAAGCGCATGCCAACGCGGTAGCACACCTGGCTCGTGAGGCGCTCAAGAGGAACACCGGTATAGTCTTCATAGGATACCCGTGGCACATCTCCCGGGAGAAGCCCGGCAAAGGCAACACGAACATGTGGGGCCAGCGAAGGCTGGTGCTGAGGCTTGCAACGACGCTGGAGAACGCCGGCATACCCGTGTTCGCAATTAGCGAGGATAGCACCTCGAAAATGTGCGCGTACCACAGCTGCGATGTCTTGAGGAAGCCTAGAGGACTAGTCACCTGCCCGCACGGGCACACGATGCACGCGGACGTGAACGGCGCACTAAACATCATGCTGCGCGGGCTAAAAGCGCTGGGCATCGAGGCGGAGCCGCCAACAAAAATCAGGGTACTCAGCCTCCTAGCAACGCCCTCAAGAGTAAAACCTATAAAACCATAACCCTGCGAAAAGGCGGGGTAACAGATGGCGCGCGCTGAGGGTAATCCGAGGTGTAGCATATGCGGAAGCCCGAAGATCTACGCTAAAATTGAGGGGAAATATTACTGCTTCGAGTGCGGCTCGAGAATAATCTTAGAGCATTCTACTAAGGTTGTCAAGGAGTACGTGCAAAAATACATCTCTGAGTAGGCTCTGCTCAGTCTCCCCCCTTGTGTCTAGCGGCCTCGTGTCTCTTCTTGTGAATCCTTTCCAGCTGCTTCTTTCTCCACTTCCTGTGGTGCGTGTACCTGTACTTTACAGCTAGTAGTCCACGCATTCTTCTGCCAGCCATAGTCTTTCCCTTGAAGACTCTGCTTGGGTCGGGCTTAGCCTCCATGTGCATTGCCATTGCTGGTTTAGGCGGCTCGCCCCCAGATTCTAAGTGCTCTTTTAGCTTTATCAACCAGTCCCGCAGGATGCCTATGTTTTCATCGTGGATTGTTTTTCTCCGGGTATCAACGTGTATGCCCAGGAGCCTTGCTTCTCTAACTGTTAGTCCCAGGGCAGCTATTTCCCCGGCGCTAAAGCCCCTCCCTGTCCTGCTCTCACGCGGGGGAATGCCGCCAAACCTTCGGAGCTTTACCGCTTTCACTATAGGTGTAGGTGGCCGCAGAGTTTTTTGCCCAGGCATAATGACGCCCACTCGTGGAAACAAAGTCCTCAGATAAATTTTTCGCTCCGAACAATATCGCTATATTGTTCTCAGCACGTCTCTAGCTCTCTTGACAAAGATGCCCACAGCCACGATCCCACCTACAAGTCCAAGAGCCATGGCTATCGGAGACACTTTGAGAGCTGATGCTATCGAGTAGTCATCCAGAGCTCTTCTCATGTAGTAGACGAGGATTAGGGAGATCCCCGAGATCGCTAAGAGTAGCAGGGCTATGTAAGTGTGTAGCCCTATATGCTTCGAAAGAAAGATGTAGGTGGGCCATATGAAGACTGCCAGCGAATTTACAATTATTGCTCTTGCTAGGTAGCTCTGGGCCCTCCTAATGGCGTCTTCTCGTTTAACGTACATGCCAATCTCTCGCACAACTTTGCATCGTGGTGATATAATTGTTTTACTGGCTGTAGAGGGGCTGCCCTGCGCCTTCATCGCCAGTAGAGTAGCGTGAACATGGCTCCAATGGAGTATCCCAGTATAAAGAGGCATGAAAGCTCCCTGTAAACTTCACTGTGC
Source organism: Thermofilum sp. (assembly GCA_020832965.1). Next base: position 11,372 of record JAJHRM010000004.1, read on the forward strand.
TTAGAGAAAATCATGCGAACGATTATGAGTATGGTTGCAAGAAATAGCAGCGGGAGTAGCTCGCCTTTTGGGACAAGTATAGCTATTGCTAAGCCTATTGGATGCAGGGAAAACAGTAGGAGCGGCTCAACTCTCCCTGGAATTCTGCCTCTAACAGCAACCTGTTGCAGGATGGAGATAAGTAGAGATGCCAAGGGTACTACGTAGCAAAGGAGGGAGTGGTTTGCAGATGCGTGGAAAGATGGCAGCTCTATCGTAGCGTTAGAATAGAGGAGTGGCGCTAGAACGAGGGGTAGGATGACAAGTAAGCCCTGCACGATCGTGGTTCCACATTCCTCGTCAAAATGTTTGAGGAATTTCTCGATGTAGAAGGCTGAAAGAACAATCGGTGTAGCTGCCAGTAAGAGTGGGAAGAGGGGCTCAGCACTTACAGGCAGTGGCTCGCTTGCAAAGAGTTGAGAGAGTAGTAGTAAGGTGTAGGGCGAGAGGGCGGCTCCCTTTGCCTCAATTCCGAGCATAAGGTAGCCAGCGAGTAGGATCAACAGAGTTGAAGTAGCCATGTAAACGGGAAACTCTGCTCCGAATAGTATGAAGAAGCACAATAGGGATGCTAGCAGGTAGACTCCTGCACTGATAATCAGGGACGCTGATCCCGCCGTCTTTACGCCCCAAAGCTTCTTCCAAAAAGTAACGTACATGACGAGTGTTACTGCTAAGAATGCTGGATCTACAGAAATGCCTAGGAAAGACAGCAGTAGACCCATAGCTGTAGAAGCTTGGAGTGGGAGGGGTGCAAGCATGATGAAGGGTAGAACTGTAAGGGTTAGGGGCGGCGGCTTGATAAAATATGAGAACAAAAAGCCCAGGGGAATCATCAGGCATGCTAACCTGTGGCTCGGCATTGCAAGATACTCCTCCGCCAGGGACATTCCCCCCTCTAATTTGAGGGCTTCGAGATCCGGCGTGAGGAGGGCTTTTATTAACAAGTATGATGAGAGCGAAAAAATGGCTATTAATGCTAGAGAGGCGGCTAGGAAGCTCTCCCTCATCTTGTCTAATAACTCGTATACGAATGGTGAGCGGTAGTACCCCTCTTTTGCATAGCTTTGAAGAAGATTCGCTGCAATGATGATTAGTGGCGTAGAAAGGGACACTGATGAGGCGATAGTTATCGCTAGGTAGGGCTTTCTAAGCCTCTTTGCCGAAGTCAAAAACACCAGGAAAAGTATGAGTGGGGCAGAAACTATTGCTAGTGGAAGAAAAAGCGCTTCACTCCGAGCATAAACAATTGTTGCGAGCCCCACTGAAATAAAAATCTCTCCTAGAATGAGGAGGTAGTCAAGCCTCTTTAAGCAGGTCATTCACACCTACCTTGATGAACCCGTTTTTCTGTGAGGAAATTTTGAGAGCTATATTGGCAAGTATTGGGCAGCCTGACCCACCCTGCTTGCAGAACTGAATATATTTGTCTAACATTGTTCGCCACTCTTTTACTCCAATGAAAATGCATCTTTGCCCTCTCGAAGTAGACCTGTAGTAAGGGCAGTAAGAGTTTTCTTTGTTGGACATGCACAATCTAAGCCGAGTTGTGTAAATAAATGATTAAAGTTTTTTATGTTCACTTATGCACACGTAAAGACTGCGGCGTAGCGAACACCAATAGGCATGCGCTATATATAAATCGGGGTAAAAACTTAGTTTCTGCAGGAGAAAATATGTCGCGTGCAACTGTTTGCCCTGGCTTGTACAAAGACGAAAGGGGGAAGTTTTACTGTAGATATGCTGGCGATGCTGAAATAGATCCCGCATTCATGCCCTGCTTGCTTGAATACTGGGAGTGCTCCTTCTACATCAAGCATAGGCGAGCAGAAAAGGCTGAGGAAGAAGAAAAGAAGAAAGAGACCCCTAAGCCTGAGGAGGTTAGGGCTGTCGAAGAGGTTAAAACTGTTGCACCTGCCTTTGTGGCCCCTCCGACTGAGACTCGGGTAGAGAGTTTCGGGTATGACATAGACTCGCTGATCGAGAGGGCAGGCGAGCTTGCCAAGCTTTGGGAGAACTATGAGGAGGAGGCTCGAAGAGTCGTGGAGGAGTGGGAGGAGCTCGGTGAGAAGATAAGAAAGGAGCTTGCGGGGTTGGAGGCCTCCATCAACGCTTACATCGAAGAATTAGACCGGGTCGAGAAACTTTTTGAGTCCGGGAGGATTAGCGAGGAAGAGTTTTCGGATTTGAGGTCTAGGATTGAGAGTAAGCTTGCTGAGAAGAATAGCGAAAGAGAAGCCTTAGCGAGGAAGCTGGCCGAGCTCGATAGAGTTGTCTTGCCGCACTACAAGAGAGTAAAGGTTGCTGAAGTTAAACCTGAAATAGCTAAATTGAGGCTGGCGCTGTCAAAGCTGGAAGAGAGGTTCAAGAGTGGAAGTATTTCTGAGGAAGTCTACAAGAGGCTGAGAACTGAGCTTGAGGATAAAATTCAACGCCTTGAAAAAATAAGAGAGGAGGTGGAGTAAAGAGTGTTGCGACTCGATGAGCAGGTAGAGAAATTAAGGGGAAGCTTTTCGAAAGCTGAGGAAATGTGGAGTGACTACTACTCCTTCGTCAAGGCAACTGTGAGAGAGTGGGAGTTTTTCAAGCTGGACCTCCTCGATGAGCTGAACGATGTTAAAGTTAAGCTTGAGGCGGACCTGAAGAGCGTGGAGGAGCTGAACCTGAAAATCGAGCTTGGACTCATAAACGAGGAGAAAGCCAAGAAGAAGTTAGAGGAGCTTCAAGGAGAAATCTCACAGCTCAGAGCGGCGCTTCAAAAGCTGTGGTTAAACTACGAAGAACTAACCCTTAAGTGCCTTACTCACAGCAGCAGAGTAGGACTTCCAATAAGCTTTTCTCTGAGGGACTTGGAGGAGAAGAGAGCTGAGCTCAGGAAGGCTACCGATAAGGGAATGCTTAACGAAGATACCGCCCAAAGCTTGGCAAAAATTCTCGAGGAACAGGAGGCTCTGCTCATGAGGGCAACGACAAAGGAACAGAACCTCTCTCAGGTGTGAACAGCAGAGGAGCAACTGCAGTGCGCACTCGCAGAGCGTACCTGGGAAACTGGAAAAAGATTGAGAAGCGCGTAACAACAGCGGAGAACCACGGTTTGCTGTAAATAAGGACAGCGTAGACATGTGCAACCCGCGCATGCGCGCGAGTTACCTCCCTTTCTCCGGGTGAGCCCTTTTTCTCCTCTCGCCCTTCTTCCTGCCGCGTCTGCTAGACTTCCTCTCCCCACCTCCCTTTCTTCTCTTTGAGCGGGATCTTTTGACGAGTACTCTTACTTTCCCATCTCCGGCTTTTACAACTTTGATCCTTGAAAGAGAGGCGAGCCCGCCTCTTTCAGCGACGCGCGAAAGCCGAGCTACAAGGCTTTTAAAGTGGGTCCTGCAAAGAAGCAATTGCTGACCCTTTAACTCGACTATTATGTCGGCATGCGAGCTGCAATTCTCGAGCATGCACTGTGCAACTTCGGACATGTCCATCGGCTGGAAACAGGGAAAGACCAAATAAAGTTTGTTGCGCTAGCGCGCGTGGTAGCGTCTGAGCAAGGCATCAAGGGATTTTAGGTCATTAACCTCTTCGATATCGAGGTAATTAGCCAGGTCTTTCAGTTCTCTGAACCTCTCGTCAGCGAGGATTATTAGCGGCATGTCACTAGGAGTTCTCACCACTCTGCCAATGTTCTGGATAGCGACTATCGTTGCTACGTCATGCCTTGTCACGCCCACCTTCTCAAGTTTGAGGTCCGGCGGCAGGAAGAAGGCTCCTGCCAGGACTACGCAGTCCGCCCTCAGGTTCACGCCCTCGCTCCGCCTTCCCCTGCTCAGGAAAGCTGCTACGTCCCAGTCATCTTTGTTCTCAACCTCATCCTCAAAGTAGTTGTATTTCAGCATGGAAAGCACCCTCTCAGTTCCGAAGATCGCGATGCGCCTGAAGTACTTCCTCAGCAGGAAAATTACGTCATTTATCTCCTCAGCCATCCTTACATCCCACTCCGCGAACCGCGTTGTCACCCAGTTTACCAGTAGTGCCTTCCTCTTCACTGGTGGAATGCGGATGATGGGTACTTTGAATATTTTTTCTAAGGGGCTAAGAGTGGCTGATATGAAAATGCTTTTGAACAGCGGTTTCCTGAGCTTTAGCATGTGAATACTATGTTGTTCCCTCCAGAGAATTGTGGCGTTCCTTAGTGCAGAAAGCACTTTACCAGCAACGAGAGGTTTTTCGCCTCTTTCCAGCTTTTCTGTAAGTTTTACCTCGAGTTCACTAATTGCATCTATGTAATCACGACTGGGGTCAAGTCCTAGCTCGGATAGTGCCTCTTTGACTTTAGTTACAGGTATCGAGCCTATCTCTAAGACGAGGTTGTGAGCCTCGTCGTATACCTCAAGCCCGGGGATCCTTAACCCGATATAGTACGGTGCAATGTACACCTTAGCGCGCACGAGCTGCTGGAGGTAGTAACTGCAAGCATTTTTGGGTAGATCCTCGTAGCTGAAGGCTTTTCCGAGATCAACGTTAACGCTTGAAATGTCCCTAAAGTACGGGCACTTGAACTTAAGGTTCTTGCAGTAGACGTGCAGGTTGCTTCCGTACTCATCCTTAAGTGGGCATGTGCGCTCTCGCCCCGCCATTATAAAGTATCGAAGATCCAGCAAGGAACACTGATCTGCAATATGCCTGGCCAGCCTATACGTCCTCACTTTCCATGTGACGGGGAATTCTTCTCTCGCCATCAGGGCAATCAACGTAGCAATAGTTTTCCCGAAGCCCGGCGGGGCTTCTAGTCCTACGGAGCCGCTATCCAGCATTCTGGCAAGCTCCTCGCTAACCTCTAGCTGTTGCGGGCGCGGCTTTAGGCCTGCCCTCTTAAAGAACTCCTCAGGCCTCAAGGTTAGACACGGCGAGTTTTCCCGGTTCCCCTGCGAGTTTTGCGTTTGCTCTGAAGTAAGCTTGTAGAGTCTCCTCAATTTCCTTGGTTTCGCCTACATAGAGTGTTTCCGGCAAAGCTTTCTCCAGCGTGTCTTGATCGACTTCCTGCCCCTCAATGTACGTAGGGGTTAATCTCTGCCCGTCAGAAATATATATGGCGTTCACACACCTCTTAACCCCCTCAATGGTGATGATCTTCCTAGTGCTTATAAGGACATCCAGGTACGTGAGTATGTTCGACGCACCTTTAAGGTGTAGTTGCAAGGCATCTGAAAGCGTTTTAATAGCCTTCTCGACAGTAGGTGCGTGGAACGTCGTCAACGTCGGGATGCCTGCCCTGGACGGTTCTAGCAGGCTCCAGAAGTCTTCCGCCATTATCTCTCCAACTACGAGGATATCAGGTCTCAAGTAGCGCATCGAGTATCTGACTCCATCAGCAAGCTCTTCCGTGACCACGTGGGAAAGCCACCCTCCCTGAAAATTCAGTTCCCTATACTTTTCTACTATAGCTATGTGTAACCACGGGAAGAGTTGCCCCAAGGCCTCAACAATACTGCTTAACAGCGTCGTTTTACCGCTCCCAGGCGGACCAGTAATCAGCACTGTGCTGGGCCGTAGGATCAGGAGGAGCAATTTCACTCCCACGTTGGCTGGCAAGATATCGACCAGCGAGGGTACCCTTTTTATCCTTGTTGCAACCATGTGTAGCTGTCCGCCTGACTGCAGCTGAATAGCTATTCTCCAGTCGCCGTAGTCCGTTACCCCGCGAGGATTCCTGAAGGAGACGTTTACCCCTGTTTGTGCAATTACCCGGGAAATAAGATCTTCGATTTTGTAATCAGCACTCTTCGGATAGAGCTGCATGCGACCTATCCCGGAAACTGTTATTATCGCCTTGTCGCTAAATATCCAAGCTTCCTCAACTTTGCTTGAGAAAAATATCGGTGCCAGCGAGCCCCACACTTCGTGTTCCTTGAAAGGCATTAACAATAGTGATCCATCACGTACAAAGAGAGCTCCAAAGGGGTTTTTATCTATAAGCAGGGAATCCTTGGGCAAAACCTCGTCTACCTTTACTAACTGTTTATCACTTTTCTCCCTTTTCTTGAGATTGATTCTTATCCTCATGGCTCAGCCTTTCACTTCTGAAAAAATCCTCAGAATTCTCGTGAGCTTTTCTTTATCAGACAGAAGCTTGCCTTTCTCCCTCTCTAGAGCTTCGATTTTCTCGCTTATCCTCCTTATCTCGTCATCGATGCTTTGATACTTTTCAGCTATCCTTGAACATAGTGCAGGGTCCAGACCCAGAGACTCAAAAACGCTTTTAAGCCCCTCAATGCCTCTCTGAATAATCTCATCGCCGAGAGCATCACTACTACTCCTCGACTGTTTTACAGGCTGCAGAACAACCCTGGGGGTCGGTAGCTGGGGTTTGCCATCAGTGCTTTCTACCATTTTTTCTTGCTCCTCAGGCTCGTCTGAGACTAAGGGTCTCTTCAGTCGCATCATCCCGTCACCTTTAAGAGAGGCTTGTTTATTCTCTGAGTTAGTAATCTTATTTCTTCCCGGGTTCTTTTACCTGCGTTCCTGTAGGCATCACTCACAGAGTCCGTAAAAGTAAAGGTTAGTGCTGGGTCGAAGCTCACTGGAAAAACGACGCCAAATTCCTCACGCATTTTGTCGAGCCATGAATGCATCAAGACATGGTACTTGTTCAGAACGGGGATACCGAGCTTACTCCTAGCGAATGCACGCGTGGAGTACCAGCTCTTTACTGCCATCACTGAAAGCTTATCCGGGTTCGTCACCAGCACTATTATATCCGCAAGTGTAACCACGGGATCAAGGAGAGTTCCTGGATACGATGGCAGGTCAATTATTACGTAATTGACGTGCCTGCCAGCACTGTCGATAAGGTACTCCAGGCACTGGGCATCTATCGGTCCTTGCTGCTTCGAGCCCGGAGCAACCCACAGGTTAGGGCTACAGGAGCTCTCAACTATCACCTCACGCCACGTAGCCCTTCCCATGAAGTAGTCGGATATGTAGGGTGGGCCTGGGTCACTCTCCAGGGTCAAATTCGTGCTGCTGCCATACTCTCCTAGATCCACGAGAAGAACTCTTTTCCCCTGCGTTGCCAGAGCATACGCTGTAAGGCTTGATAAAACACTTTTACCAGTTCCACCCTTATGACCGCTCCCGAAAACAACCACATCTGCCATGGCTCCTACCCTCGATTTTTCAGCCAGTTATATTGAGGTTGGAGGGGAGCTTTCCCATCTTTGCCAGGTTTTAAGATTAAAAGAATACCTTTGTGAGGGTGAAATGAAGAGAATAAAGCTTTCCTTCTTAAAATTCATGTACGACTCAGCAATTCGCAGGGGGTTAAAGTTTAAGAGAAGGTCCTTGCTGAGTGACGACTCTCTGAGGAGGATAAAACTTTGCATTGAGCGAGCCTTGCACGAAAGTAGGAATCAGCTGAGGGCGGCATCGCTTCTCGCAGCCCTCCTCTATGCCGCTGCTAACATTGCCGTAGCTCAGCCCGCGGACTTGGTGGCAAACATCTTTAGACCCTTTCGCGATGCAGTGGCAGTGCTATTTGCAGTCTCCTTCGGCATCGGGATACTGGGCTTCTTTTTTATAGTGATTGATGCAGTGATTTCCTGGGTAACTGGAGGAGGCTTTGGCCGTAGCTTAGCCGTCAGTAAGTTCCTCAAGGCCGCTGAGACACTTGCAATAATCCCCCTGCTCTTCATACTAGTAAACGTTTTGAAAAACATAGGCATTCCAGAGCTCTATGCGGTTGCCGAAATACTGAACTCTTTGCTTAATGAAGGTTGGAAGATCATTCTCGCTGTCTTTACAGGTTAACATCCATGGAGCTCTACGTGGTTGCGGCAGGCGTGGCTGTTTACCTGGCTGTAGGAGCCATATACTGGGGTCTTGGTCAAAGAGGAGCCGCCCTCAGATATTTTGAGGACGCAGTCATCTCCCTGATTTTCATCCTCGTAGTCCAGGCAATTTTTTCCGCGGCCTCCCAAGTGGCGAGCCTGGCGGGAATAGAGATAAATCTGTGGAGCAGCCTCGAAGTAAGCAAAGCATTCGCTACTGCCTCACGTGTCTTCTGGAACGCGAGTCGAAGAGCCGTTGACCTCATCTTTTTTGTGGAGGCTGAGAAAGCGGTCCTAGCGAGCACTCCTCTCACGGCTCCCCTTGTAAACGTGTTAAGCGGCTCTACCGGGTGGTCCCTATCGGAATTAAGTCTTGTTGCCATAGTCTACATGCATTTCTCATTCGTATCTGAGGTTTTTTCAATGATCTCCGCTTACATGCTGACGATCGGTTCAACTCTAACTCCCGTGCCGAAGCTCAGAAAGCTGGGCGTTTCACTTCTCTCCTTGTATATTTCCACCTCGCTAGCCATAGTGTTTTCATCGCAAATCACCTGCGACGCGCTCACTAAGACCCGCCTACCCCAAGCAGTGAATCCTGCTGACTGGGTCAACATAGCTAGCATAGTAGGAGATGCAGCCGTAGAATTAGGACGTGTAATGACTCTTTCCCTCGTAGCCTCGGCGCTAGCAACAATAGGCGGTATAGGTCTGGCATCCGCGTTTGACTCCATAATAGTGAGTGTCCTGAAACCATGACGGAGGAATTCGCCTGGATTGGTTTAGCGTTTTCACTGATAACTGCCGAGTTTGCCTACTACTGGTTTATTCAGAAGCGTGAGAAAGCGATAGGCGTTCTCAGCAAGGAAATTGCAGAACTGCTTATCTACGGTTCGCTTGTTCTCATCCTGTTACACCTATGCTCGAGCTACACTGCTGTGAGCGTCAATGAGGCTCTGGAGAAGCTGAAGGAGGTCTCTGAAAACCTCTACAAGCTTTACTCGACAGCTTTACGCTGGCTCATCAGCATTGCTTTTGTGGATGTGATCATTAGCTTGGCGGTTGCTCTCGGCGCTCCTGAGGCAACAATAGCCCTTGAATACTTCGACTTGCTGAGACATACCGTACTCCCCCAGCTACAGTACTTCGCCGTTCAGGTTGGAACTGCGTGGCTTCTCACAAAGATCGCGGAATGCTTAATAGAGTTCCTTTCAAGGCTGCGAGATTTTGCGAGGGTCTTAACACTCCTGGCTCTCGTGCCGAGGGTCAGGAAAATTGCCTTACCTCTATCAGTACTTGTGCTTGCACTTTCCTTAGCACTACCCTTTACAGTGGGGCGGGCGGACACCATACCCATTTCTACCCCTCCATTCATCCCCTCAATAAATTCCACGGGTCAAGTAGAGCTGTCCGTAGAGGATGTTTTAGGTAGCCCTGTATACGAAACTATAATGGTGGGTTTAAGGGGCACCAATGGCTCGCTCTTCGTCGTAAAGGGGCGAACAGGGGTCCACATCCCTCTACCGCCAGGCAACTACACAGTTCTTTGGATCGTAAACTATTGGACAAACTTCTCACTGCACGCATGCTGCTACGAGGATTCCCCTTACTCTTACTGCGACTGCTACGCTTATCCAGCTAAATTCTTTTTAATGCTTAACTCTACCCAAAAGCTCTATGTGTGGCTACCAGTCTACCTCATTACTTCTTCTAATGGGACGATGGGTCACATCGTTGCATATGAAGGGACCTCTCTTCTCCATCCTTCTGGGCAGGGAGACGGTTTTGTTGAATTCGTGCTAGAGCCTGGAAAGCGCACAAAGGAGTTCTTTGTAAGAGGGGACGGCTTCAGGATCGAGTACGTCAATGGTTCCCTCAAAGCCGGCAATACGACTTGCTGGATTATGCATTACCGCGTTACAAATGAAATGCCCCCAGGGAGCGATCTCGACCTGGGCGCCTTCTCTCTCTGGGCGTCCAGCTACGAGAGCTGGGTTGGTAGGATTTCCCCGGCTGTGCCCGAGAGTGTGGCGGGTAAGCTGAGCTTGAGGAGGGGCTTCCCGCGATTTGATACGTATGGTGTTAAAGTGTGGTTTGAAGAAGCGAACTGCACGAGTACAACTCAAGGCAACCAGTCGAACCCCAGAATAATTTTCTACGGGAAAGGCTCCTGGAACGCTAGCTCCGCTCCAATATTCCTCTCGCACTGGCAGTACGTGTCCCTAGCAAGCGACTGGTTGAAAGAGTGCTTCATTAGAGTTGTGTATCCGCTTCTAGCACTATACAAGACCTACCTACTCGTCTTCACGATGTTTGGTGGGATTTTAATTTCCACAGGAGTCTACTACTCCGCCGTGTTTTCTCCAATAAGCATGCATATGCGAAGCCTTACGCACGGCACCTACTCTAGTATCACTTCCCTTATTAAGGACATTAAAAGGTTTTTCAGGTCTACTGATGTGATAAAGATCGATTGGCGACCGCGAACCCTTTACATGGAGACTGTTCTCAGCAGGGACGTTCACCAGGAGTCGATCCTATCCACCACTGGGAGAGTTGTGAAGAGAGCTGTTAGCGAGACCCCGAAGTACCTGGCCCATAGACCTCTACCATCACTTCTCAGATTTACTGGAGCTTGCTTGGACAACCTCGCCGACTTCGCTAGAGATCACTACAAGGAAAGCCTGGCAGGAAGACTGCATCACCTAGCTAACCTCGCGAGGAAGGCAAGTAGAGGCGCCGACCTCAATTTAGGGATGGCTGGAGTCAGGGCTTCGCAGAGCATCTACAAGGGGGGCTCAGCAATGGCTAGGGTTTTGAGAAGAAGAGTGGAAGAAGGTTTTAGAGATTTTAGACTGGCGATCGGCAGGTACGATTTTAGGCTCAGGAAAATGTCTTTGGGAAACGATGATGCTCTCCGCATGCTTTATCCAAAGTTCTATGACGCTTACTTCTCGCTCTACAAGAGCCTCGTAATAAGCCAGTTGATGCATGTAAGAGACAACCTGGTAAAGATTGGTAAAGATTCCCAAATTATCGACAGAGTCATCACCGCTGTAAGGGACTCGTCGAAAATGCGAGACGTCGATTACGCCTTGATGAGTCTCTGGATGGACCCGGAGAGCGTTGAGCTCCTAGCTCGCAAGCTCAAGATTCCGAGGAGTTTTCTAGCCATATATGAGGTTCAGAAGCTGCTAAGGCTGAGGGCATTAGACATGCTTGAGGGGCAGAGGTATCCTGAGGCGAAGGAACTTAAGGACTTCTACCTCGGGATAGGCTCTCCCAGCGACTTGCATAGGCTCTGGAGAAGAGTGGTTAAGTGGTTTGGTGACTAAGAGTGAGGCTCAGGTACTTGCTGGCATTCTCCCTTGGTGCCCTCGGGCTCATCCTCTTCCCCAACAATTGCAACTATGCTTTGGGCTACGTGCTGGTATCACTATGCCTAGTGCTTCTTTTCCCCGAAGCATACTACTTCGCACTAGTACTATCCTTGGGTGGCTACCCTTTAAATATCCTAGCTGAGGGGGGAAATTTCTGCGTTGAAGCTGGGGGACGAGTCCTGCACATTTACTTCGGCTTTGAAATCGTGGATTCACGGCATGGTGTGGCTGATCTCGGCGAGAAAAGCTTTTGGTTCTACTCGCAGAGTTTCCTTTCCACCTCACTAGCGGGGAGTTCCAGCTTCTACATAGTAATAGACAATGGCAGGTATTTCCTCCTCTCCAGGGTGAGCAGTAGCAGTGTTGAGGAGATTATTAGAAGGATCACTGATGATGTTAGGAGGCTAACGAGGAGCTTTGAGAGGCACGGCTTAAGCTACAGACTACTTAGCGGGCGCGAAGTACTCAGCCTGCTCCGACCGAGCTTCCTGCAGGAAGCTAAGGAAGAGAGCTGGAGAAAAATTTTCCTGGCAATGCTAGGACTCCTGCTCATGTGGAGAATCCCCCTACTCTTCTCCGCTTCTGCTGCACTCGTAGCTGCATGTCTCACGCCGGGCTTACGCGGATACAGGCCGGTCAAGGGGAAAAACTTGTACTCCCTCACCCTCGTCCAAAGCTTCTATTCGTACCCATCCATCTTCGATGTCTTTGCACGCGCAAGGCTCGTTTTCAGCATTGCTGATCAGTTGTTCCTGGTTTTGCGGGTTACACCAAGTCCGCTGGAGATTGAGCAGGAAATCGATTCAAAGGCATATAAAAGCTACGAGGTGGGGACGGCTCTCGACAAGCTCTCCATCATCCATGCTAGCGCAAAATTTTTCGCAGCAAGCAGGAGAAGATGGGAAAGGCGCGAAAACCTTTTCCTAGTTAGTGGGCTTCTCCTAGCTTCCGAGAACGAAGCGAGAATCCTGCAGTCAGCGGGCTTTGTTTTTAGAAAGACAATCTTTCCTCTGGGTGCGCTCGCATGACCCATGCCCTTTACAATTTCGTGAAAAAAGTTCTCACTTCAGAGAGCTATGCGCTTTCGGGCGATATAGCGATTCTTACCCCATTCAGCGTGCTGTCGCCCCCGGAGGAGCAGGAGGGTTTCCTCCTTGGCCGAGACGAGAGAGGAAGAGAGGTCAGGATAAACCCATCCAGATTGCCGAACATGCACGGGGTAGTTGTGGGTTCTACGGGGTCCGGCAAATCAACTCTTGCTAGGCACATTCTGCTTCAAGCAGAGGCAAGCAACATAAGAGCCTGGGTTATCGACCCGCACGGGGAAGAAGCTTACACGAGAATAATGAATGCAAGAATAGAGCTTGGCGAGGCGAAAATAAATGTCCTCAGAGCTCCAGGGTGGAGTCCCAGAGAACTGGCAAGCGAGTTGTCGACATATGCGGAAAGAATATACTCCTTCCCCGGCTACCGGAGCATCCTCCGAGAAATACTAATCAGGTGCCTTGAGAGTGAAAGCCTCGAAGCATTTAGGAAAGTTAAGAGAGAGGACCCCAACCTTAAACGAATATACGACGATTTACACAGGCTGCACTCCGACAAAGGCTTAACAATAGAGGAATTATCGGGGAGAAGCCTGCACTTCACGTTCCCCACTCTAGTTTCCAAGGAGTTTCACGCTTTATCCGCCCAGATACTGCTACTTCTCCTAGAAGGCTTCATGAGGACCAGGGGCACAAGTAACAAGGCAAGTCTCGTTGTGGTGCTCGAGGAGGCTCACCTCTTAAAGGACTATTTCCTGAGGTTATTCAAAGAGGTGAGAAAGTTTGGTCTCAGCATTCTCGCGGTAACTCAGCTCCCAAGAGAATTCGACCCCAGAATATTTCAACTGGCGGGCTTCGTGATTGCCCTCTCCGGGCCAGAGAGCTACATAGCCGATATCGCCTCCCTCTTCTCCTTAGGCAGAGAGGAGTTTGATCACTTAGCATACGGCGTCCGCGGAAACGCTATACTCTTCAGAGTCGGAGACCCCAGACCTCGAAGGCTAATACTCGAGATAGATCCACGCGCATTCTCGCCTGCACGAAAATAATTTTTTATGCCACCACCACGAAAGGACTAGTGATTCCGATGCTCTACGACGCGCTGGTGGTTGGAGCGGGTCCAGCCGGCTTAATGTATTCGCGGGTCCTTTCTGCTAGGGGCTTTAAAGTCGTCGTTGTCGAGAAGAACGAAGCACTTGCCGCTAAGCCGTGCGGTGAAGGAATAAGCGCGAGGGTTCTCAGGACGGCGGAGATCAGTAAGGCTGACCACAGCAGGTTCGTTTCACACGTGATTAAGGGCGCGGTCGTGGTCGCCCCAAACGGGAAGGAAGTTGTAGTTAAAGAAGAGGGAGAGATGGGCTACATCATCGACAAGAAAAACTTCTTAAGAGTCATGGCTGAGTACTCAGCCTCTTCGGGAGCAGATGTCTTTGTGAAAGAGCCCGCCGAGGAAGTTTCATTCCGAGGGGGTCACTGGGTTGTTAAGACCCGCACAATGGAGCTCCAGGCAAGGCTGCTAGTTGGCGCCGACGGCTATTTATCATTTGTGTCGAAGGCATTGGGGCTGGAGAGGCCAGGCGAAAGGAAAGTTATACCTACTATCCAGTATGTAATGCCGAGCGTGGAAGTCCGCGACCCAGACATGACTTACTTCTTCCTCGGAAACAAGATCGCGCCAAAGGGTTACGTTTGGGTCTTTCCAAAAGATGGACACTTAGCAAACGTGGGTATAGGCGTTCAAGGGGGCCCCCCGAAAGCATACCTCGACGGATTCATCAAGAAGCACCCAGAGATCTTTAAGAAGCCGTGCATTTTAGAGTTTAAGGGCGCGGCGGTAACCATCGGGGGGATGCTTAGCGAGATAGTCGCCGACCACGCACTTCTAATTGGAGAGGCTGCTGGGCAAGTGATACCGTTAACTGGGGGCGGTATACACACATCTATTGCAGGCGGCAAAATAGCAGCTGAAGTATCAGCAGCTGCACTAGAGGAAGGCAACTTATCTAGGCAAAGGCTCTCCGAGTACAAGGACAAGTACAACGAGTACTGGGGGAGAAGGATCAAAGACAGCCTGAGAGGACTTAATGCCATCGAAAAGCTTTCAGACGAAGAATTAAACCAGCTCGCAGACATCTTATCACCTGAAGACGTGGTCAATCTTGCAAACGGGGAGAACATAGCTACAGTTGCGATTAAACTACTCAAGCATCCAATCTTCAGCATTAAACTAGCTCGCGCGCTTCTGGTGTGATGTGCAACGTCTTTTCTCGCGTGGGGACGGTTCCACTCTGACGCTGCTCTTTTCTAGGGCTGTTAGCAGTTTCTGTAGCTTTGACTTAGCTTGTGGATATGCCCTGTGGAGGCAGTCTACGAGTTTCTCTGCGAAGTCCAGCAGCGTGCCGACCTTGTCCGGTGGCAGGTCCAGCTCTTCAATGAGGAGGCTGCCCGGCAACGCGGTCGAGCTCGGGCTTGCCGCGATGCGCGCCCTCGAAGGACGCTCCTGGGACCAGCTTAAACGGGCGTGGCTAGACCCAGGGTGATGGATATGGAGGCAGGCGAGCTCCGGGCCCTGGGGGCGGGCTGGCAGGCGATGCTTGCTGAGCTGAGGTGGCGAGCTGAGAAGGCCTGCGGCGAGCTTGGCAGGCTGTTCAGCGAGCAAAAGAGGTACTTCCGCGAGAAGGCTGAACTCCTCATTGAAGAGCTGGGCCTCCCGCAAGCCAAGGCGTCGATGCTGCTGGACTTCGCTGAGAAACTCGTCGAATGCTTAGACGAAGCTTACGCGCAAGCCGAGGCAAAGCTACGAAGGCTGCTAGCAGCCCTGGAGAAAGGCAGCGTGAGAGTGAAGCCCTCTCCACGCAGAAAAAAGACCCTGCACATCATACCAGAAGGCGAAGAGTGGTACATAATCGCACAGCTACGCAGAAAAACCTGGCTGTTTGCTTTGCCAATACACGGGATCACTGCAGAAGCAAGTTTCCCAGAGGTACTTGGCCTGGACGGCGAGGCCCTCCACTACCTCCAGGCGGGTTGAAAGGGCAAGTCGAGGGGGACGGCAGGGGTAGACCTCTAATGGTCACGACCAAGGCATGACAGGTCATGGCCTGGGCAAGCGTGCGGTACGGCTCCTTGCGGATCTACCTGAGCACCTTAAACCTGAACGAGAAAGGACCAAGCCTTAGGTGGTACATAAGGGCGAAGAGCTGGGTTCAGCAGTGGCCTGGAAAAGAGGGCAAGAGGCTCGCGAAGCGGGTCGCGGAGCAGCATCCACTGGGGCATCTCGCGCGGTACCTCGGGGATGGGGAAAGACACTCACACAACCTCAGATTCGCGGTTGGAAACAGCGATGAAGTTAAACCCAAGACGCTTGTCCCGGAAATGCTCAGGGCCGCGTACGATGTTGGCTATGGTGTATTGCTGGACCCGCTCGACAGCGATAGGTGGCTCACGTTGGAGAACCTCCAGCCGAAGCGAGACCCGGTGCACGCCACATTCCAGGGATGCGCCTTCTGGATAAACTACTACAAAGGTAACCGAACCTTGCAGGCATGCGCACTATTCAAGGACCCGGAGGAGGCGTCAAGGATAGCCCGCGCGCTCGCAAAGCTGGGCGTAGAGGCGCGAATGCATCCATGGAAAACCGGCTACTACGCCCTAGAGCTCAGCGGGCGCTACGTGCTGAAAATGGCAGAGCTCTGCCCAGAGTGGCGCAGAGCACTCGGAGAGCTGGCGCAAAAACGTAACATGCAGCCGAAAACACCAATGCTCCGCAGGCTACTCGAGCTCGCGGAAAACCCGCCCGCCTCACAGAACTAGAAAAGCTAAAGTGCGCGCGCTGAGAGCCTTAATGAAGACTGAGAAAAAGGGCATCTTTTTTACTACAATTTTTTTTAGAACGCCCCAGATTTTTTCTGAAACAGCAGAAAGCAAGGTTTATATTGCCGGCCAGGCATACAGTGAAATGCCGCGTACGCTCATAGTGCCGAGGCAACACCGGATCCCATCAGAACTCCGAAGTTAAGCTCGGCACGCACGGTGAGTAGTGAGGTCTGCGGCCTCGCGAAAGCCGTGTGGCGTACGCGGCTTCCCTCCTTTTGGAAATAGAGGCGTGCCTCAGGAGATTCTCTTGTTTTCTTCATGCTAATCACAATTTGCAGGTGCTCTCTTTTATCTTCTAAGCTCTCCTTCTTCGCTTCATCATCGGAGCGCGCACAGAGGAAAGCGCCCCTCATAGCCCGCTCCTAGGAATATTCGCAATTTCTTCAACCTCATTTTCTCAGCTAGCATAGGTTTATTTCTTGGGGGTTTCACCTTGTGGCGGGTTGCCATGGGTTTAAGTGTTGGTGTGGTAGGTGTCGGTCGCTGGGGGCGTAATCATGTCCGCGTTTTAGCGTCTCTTCGAGAAATGGTTAGCAGGATTGTGGTTGTGGATGTTGATGCCAAGAGAGCGAGGAGTATAGCGGAAATGTTTAACATTGATTCTTACTACGCTTCGCTTGATGAGCTCCTTCTGCATGAAAAGGACTTGGATGCGGTAATCGTGGCTGTCCCCACTGTGCATCACTTTGAGGTAGCTTCTCAGGCTTTGGAGTATGCAGATGTGCTGGTTGAAAAACCTCTAGCCGCGACGCTTGAGGAAGGATATGAACTTATAGATAGGGCAGCGAGGTACGGCAGGAAACTCGCTGTGGGTCATATTGAAAGGTTTAACCCCATAGTTGAAGCTGCGCATCACCTGGTTAAAGGAAAGGAAATACTGAGTATTGATGCTAAGAGGCTTGGTCCCGGACCTGCCAGGGACTATACACTGAACCTGGGGGTTGCGCATGATCTCCTGGTCCACGATGTGGACATTTCTAACATGTTCATGGAAAGGTTCCCCACGAGCGTGTTTGCCTACAAGTTTTTGAGTAAAGGTTTTCCCTACGAGGTGGAGCTGGCTGCATTCTTCAACTACCCGGAGGGGAGGTTTGCGTCTCTAATTGCAAGCTGGAGAACCTCGCCTAGCTATAAGCATAGGAGCCTCACTATTCGAACGCACGACTCGGTCCTCAGGGTTGACTACATATTGAGAAGAATAATCGTTGATAAGGGCGTCGAGCAGATTCCTCGCGACGAACTCGCAACATCAGTATTTTCTGAGCAAAGCCTCATAGAAATATCCTACCTACAGGAAGAACCTCTAAAGGCAGAAATAAGGGATTTTCTTGAAGCCGTCAAGCGCAATAAAAGGCCGAAAGTGGACGGATTATTAGGTTACGCTGCTCTCAAATGCATACTCAAAGCGCTTGAGGCCTCCGAGAAGCTAAGACCAGTAGAGATTGATTGGGGCGATGTTGGACGCTTCCTCTAGCGATTCTTCTGGCGCGCGCTAGTAGCATAGCTTAAACCATATTGATGCAAGCGCCCTCAGTAGCCTGTCTTCCCTGAAGAGCTCCGACTCTGTAATAGCCAGTCCCGGCATCAGTTTGCATGGATCACTTTTCTCGATAAAGCCTGCAAGTACCTCTCCAAGCTTGCTTGACTCGTTTCCAAGAAGCTTACAGAAAACCCCCTCTATCTTTCTTTCCCTTCTTGACAGCAGAATTCTGCAGAAACTTCCCTCATTGAGCGCCACTTTTACGGAGGTCTCTCCCACTGGCGAACCAAAGAAGGCAAGCAAGAGCTTGCCCGTGTCCTCAATAATCCGCAATGGGATCGGCTTCCCGATTTTTGCGTCGAGACCTAGAATTCTGAGAGCTATATATGCTGCCCATTGGGTTACGTTCTCGTCGAAGAATGGGTAGACCCTTATCTCCTCCCTGACCCCGCTGGGAGCCGAGAAAGTAATGACGCCAGGCCTGCACAGCTCCCCTGAGTGGGGATCGGGCATGTCAGAAGTAATCATTGATTGTTCGGAGAGGTACGAGTTCAGCTGATCCAGGAATTCTCGAGGAGCATCGTCGTTTACTGGTCCGCACACCTTCACATCTAGCCCAGCTCTTTTAGCATAGAGAGCTATTTGTGCGGAGTGAAGACATGGGGGCAGCACAATTTTTCCTTTTGATTTAACCACGCTTAGCAAGCCATCACTCAGGGAAATACTGGTGTTCTCCAGCCTCGGCTCCTCCACGTGGACGTGGAAACACTGAGAGGCATGCTCGTTCGTGTTCAAGCACGGGTAGTAAAGAACATTAAAGGCTTCCCTGGAAAGGATCGCCAGCGCGTTGGTATTAACGAGTCTTAGCGACCTCGGACCCGTAACTTGCCTTTCAAGTTCTTCCTCTAGGATAATCTTAACTCTGGGCGAGAACTTCCTCAGCCAATACGAAAATACAGTGGCAAAGTAACTGGAGCCCCTCACGGCGACACAAGGCCACATAGGCGCGCTGGATTGTACGGCCCAAAAATATAAAACTGTTCCATAGCCCTGCAACGTTGCACATATACCTCTGCATGGATAACAAGTAACAGCGAACTCCGGAGGGTAGGGATGAGCCAGGCAGCCTAGCGTACAGCCTGTAAAAACCTGCGGTATCCGCCCTCTAAAAAGCCTTTTCGCACACCCTCATCCTCGGGGCGCCTCAGGCAGGGGTAGCCCAGCCCTCTGCCGCAGGCCAACGCTACAGCTGGTATCCGCCAGCGCGCGCCATCTGTTACCCCGCCTTATCGCAGGGTTATGGTTTTATGGGCTTTACTCTGCTGGGTGTTGGTAGAAAGCTGAGCACCCTGATGTGCTCCGGTAGCCTCGCTTTAATGCCGAGCGCTTCCAGCCCCCTTGCCATGATGCCTAAGCCGCTGTTCACGTCGCTGTGCATCGTGTGCCCGTGCGGGCAAGTGACTAGCCCTCTGGGCTTCCTCACAACCACGCACCCGTGGTAAGCGCACTCCCTCGATGTGCCGTCCTCGCTGACGGCGATGGCTGGGATGCCGGCGCTCTCCAGCGTCGTTGCGAGCCTCAGCACCAGCCTTTGCTGGCTCCACATGTTCGTGTTGCCCTTCCCAGGCTTCTCATGCGAGATACCCCAAGGGTATCCTATGAAGACGATGCCAATGTTCCTCTTGAGAGCCTCGCTCCTCAGGTGCGCTGCCGCGTTGGCGAAGGTTTGGTCGCGGCGCCTCTTTCTCTTGTCGTAGAGGCGCCTGCGCTCCTCCACAAGCACGCTTTTGGTAGCCTCCTCCGCCCTGGGGTCTGAAAGCGCCCTGTCGATTGCCGCTATCCTGCGCTCGAAGTAGAAGTAGTCGCTCTTCAGCGCTGAGCCCTTGTACAGCAGCGCCTCTCCGCTGCTTGCAACGGCGGCGACCAGCACCTCCCTTCCTAGATCGATTCCCATGAATTCGCGTCCGCTGTGCCTCCCCTCAAGCAGCACCCTCACGCTGATGTGCGCGTACCACCTCTTCTTCACTGGGTCGTAGATGATCTCCAGGCGCCCGCGCTTAGCCCCAGGCCTTGTAAGCCACCTGAGCTTGCCAGTGAAGGGCACATCTATGTTCCAGTATCCTAGGTGGATTACTCTCCTCTCAGCGTCGATGCGGTAGTTGTCTGCGCGGACGATGACTATTGGTTGCCTCTCGCCGCCTCTCTTCCTGTACCCCGGAGGCCCAGGCTTGAGCCAAGGAGGCAGCTCTCCCTCCCTCTTTTTCTTCAAAAGTTCGGCGAAGCTTCTCCAGGCCTCGCCGATCTTCCTAAGTGCTTCATCGAAGTTCATCGAACCAAGTACCTTTTTGATCTCCAGGTACTCGGGGAGCCTCTTCGCAAGCTCCCTAGCGACCTTCACGTCCTTCTCTATCTTGCCGCCCTCGAAGAACAGCTTCCTGCGCCTGTAGTTCTCCATGTTGATCAGCCGCGCTGTTTGGTCGCCGACGAAGCGGAGCAGCTCCTCTTGCTGAGGCGCTGGGAGCAGGCGCACCACGTCGCACCGCCCAACCTGGACCCCACTCACCCCGCCGCCGTAGCAGCAGGGATCACCCGTAGCTCCCCAAAGGAGCAGGGCCCAGGCATTCAGCGGCACGACCCGCACGCTGCTCCCCCGCGCTAGTAGCAATATTGGACCCCTTTATATGGTTAGCTCCCCCTCCCGCTCCTCCGCCTCCTCGGCGCCGCCCTCGCCAGGGCGGTCTCGATGGCGCTGACGGGCCTCTCCCTTGCCGCAGCGCGCGCACGCCCAGGGTAGAAGCCGTAAAGCCGTGGTGAGGCTCTCGGCGGGTGCCCTCAGGGCGTGCTACAGTTAAGGGGGCTGGTTATGAGCTTGCAGAATAAAGGGCTGATTGAGAGGGTGCTTGCAAAGTGTGGTCAGGGAAGCAAAAATAAAGCTCACAACTGTGTGAGGGAGTATTTCTTCCCGCACTTCCAGCAGACAAGCTCGCCGCCCTTGGTGAGCTGGAGGAGCAAAGCGTCGCAGCACGGCGGGCGTGGCCACGTTTTCACTACGTCACCTATGCTCATGCGCGCGCTAGCTGCGCCACAGCTAGGTCAAGCTCTTTCTCTACCTTTCTGAGCTCCTCCTCTGCTTTAATATTCCTACAGTAGCCAGGCTCCTCCTCAGGGTACATACGCCTAGAAAGCTCATGAGCCATCTTAGACAGCTCAGCAATTCTCAGGTGTAGCTTGTTTGCTGCATTAAACTTTGGCACCTTAATAAAGCGCGCGCTTTAAGTAAATCGGATTAAAGAAAAAAGGCTCTTTTAAGGATTTAAAGCTTCTTCAGCCTCTTTCAGAATATTTAGTACACGCGCTTTCTGCGCGTGGAGCTAGCCACAAGGTATTTGTGCTGGCTTAAAATTAAGTTCTTGTGATTCAGATCGGCATAGTGGGGAAGCCGAATACCGGGAAGTCCACCTTTTTCGCGGGAGCAACGCTCATAGATGTTAAGAGAGCACCATACCCGTTTACAACAATCAAGCCGAATGTTGGCGTCGGCTACGTCAGGACCGAGTGTGTCTGCAAGGAACTAGGAGTAAGAGACAGCCCGCGCAATTCCATATGTATTGATGGGTGGAGGTTTATTCCTGTAGAACTAATAGATGTTGCTGGCCTTGTGCCTGGGGCCTGGGAGGGCAGAGGTTTGGGAAACATGTTCCTAGACCACCTGCGGAGGGCTCCTGTCCTTATCCACGTCGTTGATGCCAGCGGCTCTACAGATGAGGAGGGGCAGCCCGTGCCTCCGGGGACCCGCGACCCATTAGAAGACGTAGCTTTTCTGGAAAAGGAGCTGGAGATGTGGGTTTACCAGATCATTAGCAAGGACTGGGAGAAAATATCGAAACTCATAGATTTTCAGAGGAACTACGATGAGTTATACTCAAAGTTCACAGGGCTAGGAATAAGCTCCTGCCTGGTGGACAGGGCAATCGACGAACTCGGGCTCAGAGGTAAAAAGGCAACGAGCTGGTCCCAGAGCAATTTACTCGATCTCATAAGATTCTTGTTGAAAAAAGCTAAGCCCATTGTGATAGCAGCGAACAAGGCAGACCTAGACGTTTCCGTCGATAACATTAAGCGGATGACTCAAGAATTAAAGGGCTACGAGGTAATACCAACCTCCGCCGAGGCGGAGCTCGCCCTAAGAAAAGCGGGGAAAGCCGGGCTGGTCAGGTACCTACCAGGGGACGGCGATTTTGAGGTGACAGGTAATCTGACGCGCGAACAGATGAGAGCGCTTGAGTACATACGTGAAAAAGTCCTAAAACGTTGGGGGTCAACAGGCGTACAGAGAGCAATTAACACCGCTGTTTTTGATAAGCTGGGCATGATCGTTGTTTTTCCAGTTGAAAACGAAAAAATGTTTTCTGACTCGAAAGGAAACGTGCTTCCAGACGCGTTACTTGTAAGCGGCGACTCAACACCTAAAGACCTAGCATTCGAAATACACACGGAAATCGGGAAGCGGTTCGCATTCGCGATCGACGCAAGGACTGGGAGACGCCTTTCAAGCAACGACAAATTATCACACCGCATGGTAGTGAAAATTGTAACATCCCACTAAGAGTGAGGAGTAGCACGGGCTATGCGGGAGAAGCTTGTCGAACTAAGAGGCGTGTCGTACAAGTACCCAGACACAGAGACATTCACCCTCCGAGACATAAGCCTGGAAGGCTACAGGGATGAGCTCATCCTGCTCATCGGTCCAAGCGGATGCGGGAAAAGCACGCTTGCAAGGATATTCAACGGGCTCATCCCAAACTTCTACGGGGGCACACTCCTAGGGGACATAGATATAGCCGGCTACGACCCCAGGAAGACGCCCACCGCTAAGTTTGCTAAAATCGTTGGCTTCGTCTTCCAGAACCCCGAGAACCAATTGTTCTTCAACAGTGTTGAGCGCGAATTAGCCTTTGGGCTGGAAAACCTCGGAGTACCCCCCAGTGAAATAAGAGAAAGAGTCGAAGCTGCACTAAGAGAGTATGGAATCGAGGACCTGCGCTCTCGCTCTCCATTTGAGCTGAGCAGTGGGCAGCAGCAAAAAGTTGCGCTAGCGTCCGTCATGATCATGCAACCCCAGATACTCATACTAGACGAACCCACGGCTAACCTGGATCCCCTATCCGCGCTAAAGATACTCGGGTTAATCGCCAAAAAAACTAGGGAATACAGGATGCTAACGATCCTAATCGAACATAGACTGGAGATCGCTCTCCAGTTCGCCTCGAGAGTTGTCGTTATGCAAGAGGGAAGGATCATTGCTGACGGTCCACCCCTCGAAACGGTCCTAGAGGCAGAGTACATTGTAGGAGCACCAGCCATCATCCAGTTAATCAAAAGAGCAAGGGCGAGTGGCCTGCCCCTAAACCCTGCTAGACTCATACCAGAATCTTTAGCTGTAGAAGTCACTCGAAGAATGCGGGAAATGAGAAGGTATGAATGAAGAAGCAGAGAGAATAATCGAGGTAGAGGAGGTGTTTTTCGAATACCCTGACGGTGTTCAAGCTCTTAGAGGCGTGACAACCCACGTGGCGAGGGGAGAAATTGTAGCTCTCATGGGCGAGAACGGGGCCGGCAAGACAACGCTCATCAAGCACTTTAACGGTTTACTCAAGCCGACGAGGGGGACCGTGAAGGTTAAAGGTAGGGACACGCGCAGAGTAAGCGTTGCCGAGTTATCCAAAACAGTAGGCATTGTTTTCCAGAACCCAGACCATCAGCTATTCGCGGAAACCGTATTCGACGAAGTTGCCTTCCCCCTCAGGAACTTTGGCTTCCCAGAGGACGTCGTGGAGAGGAGGGTGAAGTGGGCTTTAAACATTCTTGAGCTGTATCAGTATAGAGACAGGTCCCCCTTCCTGCTCAGCGTGGGTGAGAGGAAGAGGCTGGCAATAGCCTCGATCCTAGCCTACGACCCAGAGGTTATTGTCCTAGACGAACCTACTGCTGGTCAAGACTACCTCCAAAAGGAGAAAATTTCCGAGATAATCAAGTTGCTACGCCTTATGGGTAAAACGATTGTTATTGTTACACATGACGTAGAATTCGTGGTCACGTACGTTCAAAGGATAATTGTCATGTCTCAGGGGAGAATAATCGCGGAAGGACCTCCAAGCGAAGTATTGACCGACTTTGCAACGCTACGAAGGAGTAAGCTGCTGCCTCCCCAGTGCGTAAGAATAGCACGCGCTCTTTATGGAAAAACAGTCCTAAGCGATTACAGGTACCTCACAGTGGATGAACTGCACAGAAAAATTTTCGAAGAGCTGAGGTGAAAGCGTGGAAGCCTTACAAGCCTTCAAGACTATCAAGAAGAACACCTTTTTTGACAAACTTGATCCAAGGACGAGGTTCTTTCTGAGCGCTGCACTGGCGGCTGTAGCCATAATCTCCCAAAAACTGCTTACCCAAAGCGTTGTCCTGCTTAGTGTTCTTATAGTAGCTTCTGCTGCAAAGCGGGGGAGAACCCTACTAAAGAGCATACGCGGCTCGCTAATCCTGCTGTCCATGATCTTCACTTTAAACTTCATCTTTTCACCCAGCGTTCAGGGTGCCATATCCGCGCTGACGATGACCCTTCGCTTTATGTCTCTAATTGCCTCATTTGCCCTGTTTTTCAACTCGACTTCGCCCGAGGAAATTGCGATCGCAATCGAAGAGGTTGGCGCTCCCAGGGACCTCTCCCTCCTCATGAACATGTCCTTCCGATTCGTCCCAACGCTCGCGGGCGACATACAGATAGTCATGGATGCTTTAAGGAGCAGGGGCCTCGAGCTGGAAAGAGGGAAGCTGCTTACGAGAATTCGAAACTACGTGTACCTGCTAGTACCATTAATAATATTTGAGGTTAGAAGAAGCATGATGATAGCCGAGGCAATCGAGGCTAGAGGCTACGGGCTGGACGTGAAGCCCACGAGACTTGTATCTCTAAAGTTCTCGTGGAAAGACTACCTGGTTATAGTGTCAACGTTACTGGGAACATTTCTGTTATACTTTTCTGGGTTCCTTTAAAAACACAATATGAGAATGGAATCTTTAGGGAACTCTTGGGCGAGACAATATTTTGATCTAAGGATTTCCCTGAACAAAACTTACGTGCGCTTAATTTTCAAGCATAGCAGTGCGTGCGCTCTGTGTGTTGCTTGTCCTAGAGTTCACGTATTTTGTGGCTACGCAAAAGCGCTTTTGCGCGCTAGCGCGAGCGCGCGATCCATTTCCCATAAACCTTCTCCAGTTCTTCTAAAGGTAAGCGCACGCTTTCATGCCTATTACATGGCTCAAGGCTATGTGTTGTATAAAGCTTGCGCTTAGAAAGCGACGAGAGAGGAGAACGAGAAAAACTAACCACGCGCGTGCTCCTTTAAGGAAGCATGTCATATCCATGTAGCCGGGCAAGGTTTCCTTATCCCTAGATGCTTGATGCGGGGACCAGGTTGCTGGGTACTACCTGTTGTAGGGGCTAGCGCGATCGAGATCACGCTCGCGGGGGCGAACATTCGCGCCAGCGGGAGGAGCAGGCAGAGGCAGGGAGTTAACCATATAAAGGGTTCAAGCAATTGTTACTGCTGGGAGCGCAGACGAGCCCATTGAGGGGGCGCGTGAGGTCTGCGCTGGACGCGGCTGCGCGACACCCGGCATTGCGTAGCCGCAGCATGGGTAAACTCCGGGGGCAGGGATGACGATGAACCCGAAGAGCGTTTCCCCGGAGGGATGGTGAGGACGCCAAGCCAGTGCAGCAGAGCATAGATGCCCAACCGAGCGGTAAGCAAATGCACCGGAGCATAGCGCGAAGAGGTGGGTCCGCAAAGCCTCGAGCAGCCCAGGGCACAGCTCAGTAGAAGGGGTGGGATCCGCAGAGGGCCGAGTAGCCTGAAGACAGCAAGCATTCCTGCCGCCCGCCTCCCAAAAACACTTTTTTCCTCTCCCCAACCTCTCTCCTCCCTCCCCAAACCACTCCCATCACAGGGGGACCCCCCGGGCAGGGGGTGGTTCGGGGCCCCGGGGCGAGGGCGTTGCCCGAGCTCCGCCGCCTAGGGGTGGGTGCCCCGAAAGGCGGATCGGGCTCGATGAGGTGTCGCGGCGAGCCTGGGCGGGGCCCGGGCACCGCGGCTGGGGGAGGCGCCACACGCGGGCGTGGCTCGTGGGTGGCGCGCCGGAGGGGAGGGGTCAGGGAGAGAGACCTGCAGCGCCGAGCAACGATAGCGCGCTAGAAGAGCGGCAAGCTTGAACCGCCACGCACACCAAGCCGCTCAGCGGGCATAGCATGCCCCTAAGGCTCGGGGCTTGCCGCGGTGCGCGCCTTCGAGGGGCGCCCCCGGAGCCATGCCGAATCCGGGGTGAGAGGCATGGGAGAAGTGAGCGAGCCTCGGGTCTTGGGGGCGGGCGAGCGGGCGATGCTTGCTGAGCTGCGTTGGCGAGCTGAGAAGGCGCACAGCGAGCTTGGCAGGCTGTTCAGCGGGGAGGCCAAGTACTATCGCGAGAAAGCCGAGCTCATCGTACGTGAGCTGGACCTGCCATCCATGAAGGCGTCGATGCTACTGGACTTCGCTGAGAAAGCCATCGAATGCCTGGACAAAGCTTACGCGCAAGCCGAGGCAAAGCTGCGGAAACTATTGACAGCCATTGAAAACAACAGCGTCGAAGTAGCACCGTCTCCACGCGGAAGAAAGGCCATACACATCACGCCAGAAGGCGAGAAATGGTACATCAACGCACACCTATGCGGAGAAAACTGGTTATTCAGCCTGCCAATTTACAGGGTAAGCGCCGAAGCCGAATTCCCAGACATACTTGGACTAAACAGCGAAGCTCTCTACTACCTGCAGGCCGGATGGCGCGCTAGCGACGAGGGTAAGGACAAGCACATACCAAAAATGAGCACGACCCAGCCCTGGCAAGTATTGGCGTGGACAACCGTGCGCTATGGCATTTTACATATCTATCTCTCTAAATTATGCCTAAATATGACCAAGCCGAGCATCAATTGGATAATAATTGCGAAAAGCTGGGCCCAGCAGTGGCCTATGCGTAAAGGCAAAAAGATTGCACAGCAAGTTGCAAAGCTCCACCCGCTAGGACTTTTAACATGGTACCTTGGAGACGGCATAAGGGACAAAAATCTCAAATTCTCAATAGGAAACGGCGAAAAATACGTGCCGAAACAATTAGCCCAGCAAATCCTGCGAGCCGCGTACCAGACAGGCTACGGCAAGCTGCTGGACCTGCTAGACAGCGAAAAATGGACAGCAATAAAACGACTACAGCCAAAGCAGCACCCAGTATACGCAACCCTACAAGGCCACACCTTCTGGCTAAACTATTGTGAAGGCGAACAACTACTACAGGGACGCGCACTATTCAAAGATCTAGAAGATGCATTAAAGCTGGCAAAAGCCCTAGCAGACATGGGCATAAGGGCACGAGTACACATACACCGAACCTACTACGTCCTGTTTCTCTCAGGGAAAAAAATAGTTAAACTGGCAGAAAACAGCCTAGAGTGGCGCAGAGCACTCAGACAGCTGGCGCAGAAATACAACCTGCGGCCGAAAACACAATTGCTGCGCAGGCTACTCGAGCTCGCGGAAAACCCACTCCTAAAACTTAAACGCGCGCCTTACTGGGAGCTTGGTAGACTCCTTGACATTTTCCAAAACGACAGATGTGTATGTTTTTTCGACCCCCTCAATGTTACGTAGCCTGTTGACGACGAGTTAGCGCTCTGGAGTCTAGAGGATACGGCTTAGACATAAAGCCGACCAGGCTAACCAACTTAAAGTTTTCCTGGAAAGATTACTTAGCAATCATCCTTACTGTTCTCTTCGTACTTTCCCTGTACTACTTTGGCTTTCTCTAGCGAGCGCGCGCAAGACAGGGTAGTCGTACACATGACTCACCGCCTTTCCGGCAACGGGAGACGTGTAAAAGCGAAGGCTCGTGACGGAGAGAAAATATAACCTTTTGCTGGGGAAGAAAGGACTAAGGAACACGTGTGCGGGATAATATCTCTATCCACGGATTATCCTGAACAAAGCTAGGCAAGGAAGGCTCCGCGGCATACGAGTCCTTTGACCAGCCATTGCCGTGGGGAAGCATTCTGCCAGAATCTAACCTATCTATTTTCTGGGCTAACTTCTCTATGTTGCTATTGAGCTTCTCCAAGGTTTCTGAGAGTTTTGTGTAGGCGTACTCGAGTTGATTTTCCTGGAAGGCCCTACTCTTGGAGCACTCCCCCTTCAAGCTCAGAGGCACTTTTTCTTCTAGAAGCAACTCCTCGAGAATATTTCTAAGCGTTCTCTGCACACTCTCCTCAACGATCCTTGAGATCTCTGCTACCAATTGCTGCCTCAGCAGCTCGATAGCGTCCAGGGGAACCGCGGGTTTGCCAGGCATAGTTGAGGCAACAGTTTTCCTAAGGTAGAAATTTGAAGGGTCGATCCCCATCTCGAGAGCGGCCTTACGGTACTTATAAAGCGCCTTGTAAACTGTTCTCTCCGAAACATTAAGCATGCTCGCTATCTCCTTCGCTGTGCCCCCCCTCTGCACATACGTCTCAATTATCCGACGCTCAGTATCCGTCAAGCTTGAAGTTATCTTCCTCAATTCATAGCCAGCCATACGTAATACGAACATAATACGGCGTTAAAATTACCTCCTATCCAGGCTGAAAGTAAAAACGGCGATAATAACGAAGCAGATAGACAGGCTCAGCGGGCGAGAAGCAACGAAAACAGGGAGAGGTAACCCTCAGGCGCGCGCTAACGCTAAAAAGGCGTGGAGCAAGAGCTCCCTCAAAGAGGTAGTCGCGCGCTATACAGAGAAAATTAGCTCTCGCCACTCATTAGTGGCTCATAGCTCTTTAACGCCTGGATAGCTTCCCTAATTTTCTTAACTCGCTTGGAATTGTCAAATGCTTCGAGCACCTCGTAACAGTTAGGGCACACGTAGCCCTGGTCTTCTGCCTCTGCGAGGGAGTAGCGTGCTTTACAGCTTGGACATATGTAAATCTCCGATTGCTCCTCAATGCTGAGAAGTTTTTCTAGAATAGTGAGGGCGAGTCTTTTCCTGTCATTAAGAAGCACGTCTAAAGGCTCATCTGTTACACGCCAAAAATACTTGTACCAGCCGATGTTTTCGTCTCGGGCTCTGCGGTACTTCACTAACCGCGCCTCGAATAGATCATTAAGAAGCTTCCTGAGCTCAGCCTGGTCCATTCTGAGCTCCCTGGCTATCTCCTCGTCTGATACTTCTACGTGGTTCAGCAGGAGAACCATTACTTTCCTCGCTTTTTCCCCAAAAATTTTTTCCGCTACTTCGGCTAAAGCCTCATTTTGACTCATTCCTCCTAACCACCCTTTTGCCCCTCTTAGAGGGGATTACAACTATTTTCGCCCCGGGAAACTCCCTAAGGAGCTCCCTCCCTCTAAACAATCTATCTAGAAAAATTGCCAGCGCAGCAACTTCGCTATGCGGTTGGTTTCCAATAGCCACGTTGTAATCTGCATGCGTGTAGAGCCATGAAGGAACCTTTTCCCCGCCCACAACTATCAATATATCTCCGTTTTGCGACAATATATAGTTTAGTAATTCTTCCGAAATATTTTCTCCATACATAGTCAGGTGGACAACGATGCCTCCCCTCTTCTTCCAGTCAACGACTGTTTCCCTCGGATTTCTGGTCCTCAAAATTGAAAATTGTCCTCCCCAGGTCTCCACAACCCTTTCCAAAGATTTGATGATGCTTTCCTCCACTGTTTCCTCCAGGATTATCCCGTCAGCTCCAAGAGCTCTAGCGACCAACCCAACATGGGTAGTTACCCTGTGGTCACGTACAGGCCTATGACCTATCCTCAATACGTACACTCTTCTGCTGAGACACCACAAGATTCATGCACCTCGCTTTTAGCCTTGCAACAACGGGACGCCTCCCCTCTATCTCTAGTGCGAGCTGCCCACCCGGTAAGCGCGAAACACTAACAACCCTACATTTCTCAAAGATTTCTGAGAGTATCTCCTGGGGGGCACCCGCATCGATAACCACTCTCTCTCGAAGCCTGTCGGGAAGCTTATGCACTATTTTCTCGGCCAGCTCAGCTATACCTACCCGCCTCACGGCGGACGTGAGAACAAACTCTAGCCCAAGTCTCTGTAAAAGCATCGATTTTTCATCCAGCTCCTTCCCAGTCACCTTGTCCACCTTATTCCCCACGATAAGCACCTTGGATAGAGGGATCCCCAGGCTAAGAAGCACCTCAAGACTTGCGGAAAGTTTACGTTTAACCTCCGAAATCGGGTCTGACAAGTCAACCACAAGTAGGATGACGTCGGAAGCTATCGTTTCTTTAAGTGTTGTGTAGAAAGCATCAAGCAGGCTTTCTGGCAGGGCATCAATGAATCCAATGGTATCGGTTACTACGACTGGAAAGCCCTGAAGCTTCGTCTTTCTCGAGAGGGTTGAGAGGGTGGCGAAGGGTTTTCCATCCACGTACCCCGTTTCCTTGGTAAGCACGTTAAAAAGCGATGTTTTCCCCGCCCCAGTGTAGCCGGCCAGAGAGACTGTGTAGAGACCCGCCTCAACTCTCTTACCATACCTCATACTCTTCGCTTCCCTGATCCTGCTCAACTCCTCCTCGATCCTGGAAATCCTTGAAGAGATGTAAGTGTAGTATGAGTCGACAGCGTACTTCCCTCCACCCAGGAAGCCGTGGAGCTCCCCCCTCTTAGACAAGTTAATGTATTCCCTCGCGAAGCTCAACTCTCTCCTTAGTTTTGCCAGCTCTATCTGAAGCTGGGATTCCTTGCTGCCGGCTCTCTTGGCGAAAATCTCAAGTATAAGCTCGTACCTATCAATCACCTCAACGCCCAGCTCCTTAGCTATGTTGTATGACTGGTTTGGCTTAAGATCATTGAGGAATACTACTTTAACGGGCTTCCTCTCCTCAACAAGTTTTCTCAACTCCTCTATTTTGCCCCTACCAATGTTGTATTTCGAGTCCTCAAACCTCCGCCTCTGAATAACCTCGCCAACAACGCAGTAGCCGGCTGCGCTCACCAGCTCCCTCAGCTCCTTAAGCAGGGCAGCGTCGCTCGTGCTCACCAATCTTCCAGCGATGACGACTTCAGCTTTAGTGCAGTCTCTGCGCTCCATCTCTACTCCTTGAATTCAACCACGTCTCCCAGAGTCAAATCATAGCCCCCAGCTTCCTCGCACCCAGCACCGTAGTCAACCACTTCCTCTACAAGCTTTATCTTCAGCACTTTTTCAAGCCTCCTAGCCAACTCTATCGTCGGCTCCAACTGCCCAGCCTCGATCCTCCTTATGATGGACTCCTTCTCTCCCACCATCGTAGCCAGCATGTCACGCGTAAGCCCCATCTTCTCACGAGCACTCCTCACCAGGCTCCCATAACCCTCGACTATCACTTCCTCCGCCTCAAGCTTCCTCCTCAACCTAGCGGTGCTCCGGGGCTGCCTCGAGGGCTGAAGCTTCGAGAAGTTAACTGTGCCCACGATCATCCTCCCCCTGGCGCAGGACGGGCAAACAAGCAGGTCTGCCCCCTCTAAGCGGATCCTGTAAGCCACCCCCCGAAGTTCCCTCCCGCAGAGCTCACACTTGGCCATCTAAGACTCAGTTCGTTCATGTACTTAAAAGTATTTCGATCCTCAGGGGCCGGAAAACAAAGCTTAATAGTTGTTAGCCCTCCCAGAAGCTGTGGAAAACAGGAGCAGGGAGCTGCCGTCAGGCTGGGAACTAAAAGTGATAAGGACCCTTTTAAGCTACCTCTACGACTTTAGGTTGAATGACTTGCCCTCATGCTTCAGGGTATACGTCTCTAGATCCAGGAGAACCGGGAGATTGAAGGAGATCTTCCTAGACGACCTACTATTCGCCACCATAAGGCTTTCAGACGGCTTCATAGTCCCCACCATCCACGGGTGGGAACTTCTCTTGAATCTCGGCGAAAAATACTTCGTAGAGATTCCCGGAGACGTTGCAGAGTTCGTCGCCCAGGGGAAGACCGTCTTCTCCAAGCACGTCCTAAGGGCTTACGAGGAGATCCTCCCCGGGGACGAAGTAGCCATAGTAGTGCAAGCTGGCTCGGGGAGCCGGGTGGTAGGAGCCGGGAAAGCCGTGCTCCCGGCAGCCTCCATGAGGAGGATGAAGAGGGGGAAAGCTGTAAGAACAAGGCACGGCGCAAGCGCGCGCGCATCCTCATAGCGCCCGTCATTTCTTGGTCGGGGCGCCCTCACCGCGCCCTCCGTGTTGAAGCTGGAGGACGCTAGGGGTGTCATGGGGTTTGCCCGTTGCCGGGCTTCACTCCCTCCTCGGTCCCGCGCGCGGGAGCCCCCAGAGTACTCGCCGCTCGAGGCGGCTTTCCCCTAGGGGAACGGGAACGCTCAAAACATCAAGATGTTCGGGTTCTCCTCTAGCCATTCTTTCAGCGCTGCGAGCACCCTCTCGGCCATCACCGTTTCGTCGTCACCTTCTTCCTTCCTCAGTCTCTCGAAGTATCTTACAACCATGGTATAGTGTACGCCCTCGTCTCGATCCCAGCGCATGCCGCATTTCGGGCACTCGTAGATCCTAGAGCGCTTCGTATGTATGACCTCGACGCCCACAGCAGGGCAACGGGGGCAGACCTTACCGCTGGCCCTTACCGTCCTGAACGTTGCCCCCTCGTATACGGCTAAGTTTCTTACGTGTTTTCTTGCGCGCAGCAGCGTCCCCTGAAGCCTCGTCCCCCTCAGGGAGTCCGGGTCTATCGGGTCCACGAGCATTAATACGTTCATGCCCCGCCTGCGAGCTTCTCTCACCAGTCCGCGCATCCTCGCAACCAGCCTCTCGACGAAAGCGTTGTTGAGACGACGCTCTTTTCCCCTTGTAGCTTCGGCGAGCTCCCTAGCCCTCTCTGTTGTCAGCGTTCTCAGCACTTCCTCTGGGAGGAGCTCAGCCAGCCGCTGCCTTGCCTCCCCGCTGGGCTTCGCGGCGTAGCTCTGTAGCAGGCTCGCGACCCCCCTCCCGTAGCTGTGGTTCGGCGGTCTCAGCTTCTCAAAGTGTCTGAGAGTTACTCTCAGTATATTTGCATCTATGTCCCAGGCACCGATCGAAAAGCCATACACGGAATTTTCATCGATCGTTATTATTCGTGTGGGGAAAGTGAACTCTGAGCAAGCCTCACGGCGCGCGATGACCCTGAGGAAGCCCCTCCTAGTAACCTGCAAGACGAACTCTGGTCTTGGGTCGAGCCCGTTCTCCTCGACCAGCGCCCTGGCGAGGCTCCTCCGCAGCGGCACGGAGACGCCGTAGCTCGGTATTCGCAGCTCCTTCCTGCGAAGGTCTATGACGCATGGCGCAGCGGTGTTCCCCCTCACGCTACCGTTGGGCATCACGAAGCGAACCAGCAGCGTTATCGCTGGCGGGTTAGGCACAGTCCGCTTGCCGGCATCCCCGCGCATGTTGAGCACGTTTTTCCACTCCTCTAGCCACTCATCCCTGTAGCACAGCGCGCCCCTCGTCCTCGCCTCCCCCTCTACAAAGTCCTTGAAGAGCTGCCTGAGCTTCGGCAAGTTTTCACTGTTGACATGGAGCTTAAAGACCCTGAACCCACCCCTCCAACTACCCCTACTGCCTTTACTCATGTTTCCCACCCTCCGTTGGCGGGTGGAGCGCCCTGTGCGGGCGCGACGGCGCAAAAAATATACTTTCTTTTACTGGTTGAGGGGCTACTTTCTCGGGAACTGCTGCTTGCTAAAAACCACGTATCTAAACTGTCGCCTATTCTCGATCCGGGCGTTAAATCTAGACCTAAGGATTGCCTCAATCTCCCGGTAGTAGTACTGGTTTGTTAACCAAGCTGGAGGCCTAACGCGTGGTACAAGCCCCCTAATTACGTTTATGTCCGAAGTCTTCTTCACGTAGGAAACGTACGCGTATCTGAGAAGCGTTCGCAGCTTTATTGAAATCTGCGAGGACTTAGTGTTTTTCAACAATTCTTCGACAATAGAAATGAGGTAATCTAAAAGTTTTTGTTTCTCCTCGTGGACACGGTACGTGGACACAGTATCACCTTTATCCTGGTTTAAATCCCTGACTCTATATACAAAGAAAAGTTTTTATGTTTTTCTACGTTGAAAATTTTTTAATCGACAATCAACGAAGCCAAAACAACCGGCCACGCGGAATTCCCCAGCTCCTACCCTCCTCCTCAACGCTAGGGAACTCTAAGAAACTCCCCTCAGCAGCGCCTCAAGCTCTACACGCTTCACGCCGAGCTTCTCGGAGAGAGACTTCAACACCTCCCCCCTCCTTAGACTCGTCGAGAAATGATCACTATACACCAGCTTGACCTCGCCACCGGAGACCTCATACGCCCTAAACCTCAGGTAAACCCTGTTAGAGATGCGGTCAGCCACCCTGTAGACCTTAATCAACCCCGTGCACTCCGGCGGAACAACGTACGAGAGCACCTTCACAGAGCCGTTACCGTGAAGCACGTCGTTGTAGGATAGACCCAGAAGGTAGCCCACCTCCTCGTCGAAACCAACGATATCCTCGCAGCCCAGCTCCCCCTCTCCAGCGGGCATCACCCTCTTCAGCAGCCCCCGGCATACGCCATAAAGGTACGATTCCACCTCTACGTCAAGGGGCTTCGGGTCCACCGCTTTAACAACGAAGGAATACGTCCTCACGCAGCCGAGCCCCCGTCCGCAGGGAACTAGTCCTCGACAACGGGGATTCCGAAGCGTTTACTCGCCAACACGTGCTGCTCGTAGGTTATCGAGTCTAGGTCTATCAGCTTCGCGTAGTGCCGCCTGTAGGGTTCACCCGAAATCAGCTTCCTAATGTTCCTCCTGTACGCGTCCTCAGTAATCTTCCTTCCAGTGGCTCTTTCCCAGTCTTTAAACGAGTATGAAAAAGCCTTCTGCACCCTGTCCCTGTAGAGGTCAGGTATAACGTTAAACGAGCAGAACGGCACCTGCCTGCCGTCAGGCATTACGTAGTGAATATCGCACCTCATGACTCTTGCCACGTCATGGTTGTAAAGATCTTGGAAGTGCATCATCCCCAGGAACAGCGCGTTGTAGTGGAACTCCCCCAGGCTGCTATAGTCATGTTTAGCAAAGATGTTGTAAAGTATCTTCACGAGCCTGTTTCCTTCGCGTAGCCGTCTAGGCGCCTTCGAGAGGTCGATAAACTTCCTCATGTTGAGCAACAGCTCCAGCATGACAATATACTTGCTTCTCCCCCTCTCAAGCTCCTCAGCCTTCTCACTCAAGTAGGCGAAGAACTCATCGACGTGGACGAAGCGTGTAATCGGCAAAACCTCGCCATCATCCTGAAAAACGTAAGTCGCCGCACCACATGCAAAGTGCGTAGTGAGCGTCAACTGCGGCTTGCCAGTCAGCGCCTCAACAAACCTTGAAACAGGTGCAACGCATGGCACGGGGTACCAGTCCCCCTCCCTTATCTGCCCACCGGTCTGCTCCTCAATAGCCTTGATAACGTCCGGGATCGTTACCCTCTCCCTCTCCCTCTCCTTCCTCGGCATCCTGCCCACTATCGATACCGGCTGGAAGTTGACTCCACGAACTATGTCATTGTTCAGGAGACCGAACTCGACAATCTTCCCAACCTCAGACAAGTTATAGTGCTTTATAACCGTCGGGACCAAAACAACACCGAGCCCCGCCCTCCTCAGGTTGTCCAGCGCGTAGGGGGCCTCCCAGTGGTTCTTCGGGTTAGTGAATGGTGACACCCCGTCGAAGCTCATGTACACGGTATTCACCCCCGCCTGCCTAACCCTAACGGCGAGCTCCGGGTCGAGCGCCAGCCTAATCCCATTCGTGTTCAACTGTATATGTGTGAACCCCTCCTCCCTCGCCATCCTGATCACCTCCAAGAGGTCCTCCCTGAGGGCGGGCTCCCCCCCAGTGAGCTGTATAGCTGGCGGCTTGACAGGCTCAGCCAGCCTCGCCTGCCTAAACATGTAGCGCAGATGCTCAAGCGAAGGCTCGTAGACGTACCCGGACTTCGAGGCGTAGAAGAAGCAGTAGAAGCAGCTCAAGTCGCAACGATTAGTGAGAACCACGTTGATCAGGGCTGCATGGGAGCGGTGGCGAGTGCAGACCCCGCAGTTGTAGGGGCACGGCGCAGTGACGGGTAGATGCGCCACCACGTTCCCCTTACCATCCCACTGGTACCTCCTGTAGCGCTCGTACATCTCCCAGCTTCCAAAGTAGAGCTCCTCAAACTCCCCATGCTCAGGGCAAACCTTCCTGATCCACACCCTCCCATCCCTCTTAAACACAGCCGCAACGAGAAGGGAGTAGCACTCGGGGCACGCCGACTGCGTGTAGGCTACAAGCTCCTCCCCCTCCCTAAGGGGCGGCTTCCTGGACAAGTAGAGCTTGTAGTCCACCCCCGGCTTCGGGAAAAGCCTCCCACGAGCCTCCTCAGCGATCTTTGCTATCTCCCCCATGGGCAAACCAGCAACCCTAGAATAATCAACAGAGAACTCCTTCTCAAGAGCAGCCCTCTCCTGCGCCATACCGCACCACTAACCGGCACACAGTAATTTCCAGAATTATGAAAAAACATATATTTCTTACCTGCTCCCCGGCTACAAGCACACAATCCAAGACCCCACGCAGAAAGGCTTATCCCGAAGGCGCGCGAGGAGAAACAGCCGAGCCTCCTTACCGCGGGCCCCCGAGGAGACTACAGGGGCGTGAAGACGCGGAAACGCAGGCTGCGCGTGTCAAGGCGGGACGCCGAGAGTATTTCCTACCCCCAGCACGATGATCGTTGATTTCTCCGGCTGCTGCCTGATAATGTCGGTAATTATATCAGCCGACTGGAGCGCCCCCCTATACACCTTCTCAGTCATCGTCGATAAGGCCTCAGCCTCAGACATCTTGATGAGGACAGCGTAGGCAGGCATACCGTACCTCGTCGCCATCTCCTCTATCTCAAACCTCTCCGCGCCAACGCCCCCCATCGCTATCCCAAAGCCGTGGGCAACCAGGCCAGACTCCTCGCCCTCGTACTTCAAAGCAGCATCAACAGAGATCAGCAGCGAAGCCCTCTCCCTGGAGAGAACCCAGGCAACCGCCTCCTCCAGCCTGCCAGTAGTCCCCCCAGGCCCCTTAGCCCTCACCACGTAGACACTCCTATTCTCAACGTTCAACCTCGCGACAAGCGTGTCCTTAACCGGCTCGCTGTACGTCCCACCATACCTCCTGACCAGGAGGGAAGCAACAAGGGGCCCAGCAGAGTCCCCTATGGGCAGCCCCCTAGAGAAGGACTCAAGCGCGCCCTCCACCGCCCTCACCTCCTCCAGGACAAAAGGCATCTGGGCACTAAGCTGCAGTATAAGCCACAAACTCCTAAACTTCCTAGCTATCAAGTAGTAGTGATTCACAATCTTGTAGATCATGTTCAGCTCCCTAGCAACCTCCACGAGACTAGCCAAGTTCTGAACCTCCGCAGGCGAAGCATCCCTGGCTAAAAGCGAAACCTCCCTCCTAATCCTCTCCTCCCCCGTCCTCAAAACATGCTTAATCTTCCTCACCACGCCGAACGGGTCCAAGTCCACGGGAAATATGAAATACGTCTCCACAAGCGACGACAGCCTCCTCTCAAGCTGATCCCCAACCCCGCCAGAACCACCATCATACTTCCTAAACTGCGAGGCAAGCACCCCGATAGCCTTATCCCTGACAGTCCTCAAAAAAGCTATGTAAGTCTCAATCTCACCAATCGCCCTAAGTATCTGCATCTCCTGCGACAAGTAGGAAAGCAGCGCCAACGCAATCAGCCAAAGCACAAGGTTAAACGCATCCCCATCCATCAGTCAACACCGATCAGCACTCACCCATCCTCTGTCCTACCACTCACCTTAATTAACTTTAGCGTGCGCGCGCGCCGTTACCCCCGCCTAAACGCAGGGTTATGGTTACTCCGCCGGGTGTTTGTAGGAAGCTGAGCGCCCTGATCTGCCTCGGCAGCCTCGCCCCTATGCCCAGCGCCCCCAGCCCCCAGCCATTACGCCCAAGCCCCCTTCCACGTCGCTATGCAGTGTGTACCCCCTTCGCGCGCCACACGGTTTACCCCCTCGGCTTGCGCCTGGCCTCCGCGCGGCGTTGCCCGCATTCACCCTCACGAGCTTGATCTCGATTGCGCCCACGAGCGCGCTACAGCAAAGAAAAATTTATTACCAAAAGAACCCTCCTAAAAATCGACCTCTGGGCCCGTGGCGCAGCTAGGAGGCGTGGCGGCCTGCGGTGCTACAGGCCTCATGGAATGTGGCACAGAGAGCCGTTGGTCCCGGGTTCAAATCCCGGCGGGCCCGCTCTTAATTGAGTGTGAATCCTTTAAATAAGAGGCCTCTTTATAGCGCGCGCTGGCTTGAGAACGGAGAGAATGGAAGAAACGAGAGGAGGTGTTGTGAACATCTACTTAACGTCAAAGGATTCTAATCTCGTAGAGTAGCACAGAAGCTTTAAATCTAGCGTGCCAAAATAATATTAAAGGTGACTTCGTGTATTTAGATGAATTCAAAGCTAGATTAGCAAAAGAATGGTCTGGAAGCTTGTTTAGCTTAAGCTCTATACGAAAAATCCACCCAAGGGCTAAGGAGTACTTGCACAGGTTGACTAAGGGTAATGGAGTAAGGCGCGTAACTTGGGGCTGGTACTGGATTCCAACAAGCTACAGGGATGCCTGGGAATTCTTAGCAAAGGATAGGGGCTTTAAGGTGATAATCAAGCAGACAGCTGCAAGCATATGGAACTACGATTTCGTTCATCGAGACGTCTTCCGCTTAGCTGTTAATAATCGATCATACAAAAAGGCCTTGGAAGCTTTCGCCAAGAGCATGGGCTGGGACTTTGAAGTCGAGTATTACAGGAAAATACCCTACGAGTATGAGGAAGTTGACGGCTTATTCGTCGAAACTTTAGAATCCTGTATAGTCAACTGCTTAGCCGAATGGTCATTCATAGACACCTTCGCAGCCCTATACTTTAGAAGAGGAGAAGTCGATTTCGATAAGTTGAGAAAGCTGGGAAGATGGAAGAGGGTATCTAAAACAAACTTGAGAGCATGGACCTTAATAAAATATGGGTGCAAGTTGTTCAACGAGCATCTCGGGAAAGAAATTTTCAAGTTTAAAGCCGCTGAGGTAAAACAGGCTGATGTTAGAGAATTGGTAAACGAAGCTGTAGAGAAGGTTGTTGAGTTTGCCTAAAGCCATAGAGCGCGCGCTTTAACACCTCTTCATTAAATAACTCATCCTAAACTTCTTTTTCCATAGATTCTGACCAGCATAGGACTGCTGTGAGAAGTAAAAGTTGGACTCGCACCTAACTGAGTGTATATACCAGCGGGCCCGCCACCACCCATGAACACGTGTACTGCTTAGCAGCACCCTTCCAATGAGTCGTATCCTGCTAGGAAAGCTTATCAGGCGCGCGCTACTGAAACCAGGACTTTATAAACTTCCCATGCACCTTGAGACTTGGGGGTTGTGAAGAGTAGCTTGGAGGAGAGAGTTGCTAGAATCGAGGGCATTCTCGAACAAATGGATAAGAGATTAAATCGCATGGAGAGCGAAATCAGAGACCTTAAGGATCGACATGGGAGATTTAAGAAAAGACTTGAACAACAGATTTTACTGGCTTCTAGGAATCCAGATATCGATGTGGGTGACAATAATACTAGTAATAATATTCGTAAAACATTTCTAAAGCGTTAATTTGAAAACGTTCATTCTCGCTCAAATCAATTAAATCCTTTAGCGCGCTGAGTGAAGGGTGCTCGGAAGGCGGAGGATTTAGAAAGTACTCCCAACAGCTGTGCTGCTGACTTTTGTAGCTGTGCTGATTGCTATAGCATACTTTTCCGGGGGAATTGGGGTTCAGAAGGATATGCCTCAAGCTACAGCTTTCGATGCCGTACTGCTCATTGTGGTTGGACTTGTAGCTGGGCTTCTAGGGTGGAATTATTGGCGCTAGAGGATGTAGCGTCACGTTACCAGCTTTGCACTTTTTGGCTCAGATACCCCGGGCCAATCGCCATAGGACCAACACTTTTTACCGCAATCTTCACAGCAATTTCTGGAGCCTACGGCATCCAGTGCGCAAGAACATTGATAGGAGCGCTGCACTATGGATAGGAGTTTAGGCACGCTTGGCGTCATAGCTGGCACATGGCTCTTCACACTGCTCGCCAAGAATATTAGCATACCGTACTGAACCTTATACTCGCGCGCTATCCTGCAGAATGATGGTTGAGGGGAGCGGTATAGCTAAGCCTAAGGGTGAAGCCGGGGAGGGCACAGTAATCCCCGGGTCTAGGGTTGGCATGGGTCTAGCTGGTTTCGCCATAGCGCGCGCCTTGCTAAACACGTAGCATACGCTCTTTCTATACATTCTCGTCATCCTCCCTCTTGGAAAGATAAGAAATCCGAGACAGAGGCTGCTCAACGTCCCTTCGGCGTTGATTCCTAGCTTGCTGGAAGAGCTTCGCCCTCATTACATTCTTCCTTCCTTACCTATTGGGATAAGGAGCTTTACTGTCATCTTCTTGCGCCCATTAATGCAGCTTGCCTATAGAATACTCCTGGCATGGTTTCTGGAATGCTGTGAGCGTAGCAGATAGCCGTTAGATGTCATGCCGAGCGCTGCGAGCACCCTAGCGCATGGCGGTTCTCCTGGCCTTCTCGCCGCCACATATGCCGGCTCTTTCTACCCAGTACAGTGTTTCGCTCTAACCTTGTAGAAGTAACCTTTTTTACACTTTGGCCATTCCCTGGGTATTCACTGCTGAAACATCAGCTTCACAGCACGCGCAAAATGGGTGACAAGAACAACACCTTTGCAAAGAAAATCTTCCCAAGCAGCAAAACCACACCAAGCGCACTCCCCGCCGCACAATCAAGGCTCACCGGCCCCCTCGGCATGCTAAACGAAAACCGCCCAAAACTCAAGAACGCACCTATGGTGGGGCCGCCGGGATTTGAACCCGGGACCCTGCCGCACGGGCACCACGCCCGTGAACCAGCGCTCCAGCGCCAAATACGGGGTACATCCCCAGGCTGGCATCCTACCATGCTGGACTACGGCCCCAGAAGGTAAAATCTCTGCTAAGTTTTAAATTTTTTTGGGTGTAGGGGTGGGTTTTCCGCGGGCTCGAGTAGCACGCGTGTTACTGGACCCTTGGGCTGTATGCCGTGTTTTTGTGCTAGCTCCTTGAGTGCTGGGCGTAGCTTTGGATATAGTTTGGCAGCTTTAGCTATGTTTGTTCCGTTGAGCTGTACGACGTAGTAATGCTTACCCGTCTTTGGATCATACCAAGTGTATGTTTTTGCCTGGATACCCTGCTGTAGGAGTGCTTGTACCAGTCTTTGCGCCTCTTCCAAGGTTTTTGGCACTGTGCGCGCCTGCACCTGTTCCGCTTTTTCGGAGTAACTTAGCCAGAAGGTGTGGCCTAGAAGGGTTGCATAGACGGGGTCTCTTACTGGTTGAAGTTTCTTTAGCATTTGCCACTTCTCGCTCTCAAGCAAGTCTAGTAATCTGCCGTAGCTTGTCTGGCATGTAGCTTTGAGTATTTCTGGTACTAGTTGCTTTATCAAGGTTTCGTCTGTGTCTCCGACAGCAATTCGAAATACGTCAGGATGTTTCTCACCGTCGCCAAGATACCACGTCAGCATGCCCAACGGATGCCGCCTCGCTACTTGCTGTGCCAGTTTTTTGTCTTCACGCGTGGGCCACTGCTGTTTCCAGCTCTTTGCCGTTACATCCCAGGCAATGGCTGGCTTAGTCATGTTAAGATTCAGGCTTCTAAGAAAGATCCTTTGCAAGCCGTGCCGTGTAGCAACCCATGCAAAGACCTGCCATAGTTGTGTGGTTTCCATTTTAGGTCTTCCCGAATCATTCCCTTCGTCACTTGCTCTCCATCCTGCTTGCAGGTAGTAGAGGTCTTGGCTGGAGAGGGTGAGTATGTCTGGGAACTCGGCTTGAGCGCTTACTCCGTGTATTGGTAGTCTGAATGGCCATGTTTTATCCTCTGCCATATATGCGCTTACATGGAACTTTTCACCATTTGGAACTACGTGTAGTGTTTTCTTGGCACGTGGTCCTAGTTCGACTTTGACGTTGTTGTTTTCTAGTGCTTTCTGTAGTTTCTGTAGCTTTGTTTCTGCTTGTGGGCATGCTCTGTCTAGTAGGCTGGCTAGTTTTTCTGCGAAGTCTCGTAGCATATTGGCTTTGTCTGCCGGGAGGTCTAGCCCGTGTATGAGGGCTTCTGACGCCTCGTAGAAGTACTTCTTCTGCCCGCTGAATAGGCTGCCTAGCTGGCTTTGTGCCAGCTGTGTCCTGCTGTATAGTTCCGCTATGAGGTCTGCTTGGCCCGTCCGCCAGCCCGAGGGGCTTATAGCCGTGCCCATGTCCATTGTTGCTCACCCCGGATCTGTGGTTCCGGGGGCGCCCTGTGAGGGCGCGGGGCAAGGGCACAGCCTGCCCCCCGGGCCGGCGGGACGGGCACATTCGTGAGGATTAGTGGATGCTAGCGAATATACTAGAGTCTACGAGTGCCTTGGCCCGCCAGGCTTCATGCGGCTGTGTGTTCAGTGGCTGTCGTTGGCTGGCCCCTCCCCTAGCCGCGCCCGCCAGGGTCTCCCATAGCGGTGCGCGACCCTCATCGCCCATGCCGTGCAGGGTCCCCATACACGGTCAGGCATCGACGCCGCCCCCTATCGTGGGGGCGCCACCCTCTTGAGGGTGGGGGCGGAGCGGGGAAAAAGGGGAAGAAAAAAGACTTGTTTTATTGGCGGGACGGGCTGACACGCTATGCTGTAGGCACGTTGCAGACTGCAGGCTACCTGGCCCTCTGCGGAGCCCACCCCTTGCCAGACTAGTCCCCCCTACCCACGCCGAGCATACTTTAGCCGGGGGTCATCCCTTGTGCTCGGCGTGTACACTTGGCGCCCAGCGAGTTGCGCTTTGCTCGGGGCGCCTAAACTCGGTGCCGCTTGTCACGCGCCCGCACCGTTGCGGGCTCGAGCGGCCAAATTCAAAACAGAGTAGCTCCAGGAATAAAACACGGAAAAAGGGAAAACTCTCGCCTCGATCAGCTTTTATAGAAAATGCATTCCGCTTTTTTGCCGATATCTTCTCAATATGTGACATAAAAGTTGTTTATGAAGCTTCTCAACGAGTGGGTTATTTTAAAAAGTGGTTACGGGAAAACTTCCCGACTCCAACCAGGAAGTTATGGGAAGCCTCCCTACCGAGAAGCTTCAGAAGTCTCCAATGTGCAAAAATTGTGCAGGCACAGTTTTATCGACTTCTTGCGGGAAAAATTTAACCATGGATCCCTCCGGGAAAACATAATTCGGATGAAACTAAGAAAGAATTGAAAGGCATCGAC
This sequence comes from Thermofilum sp., assembly GCA_020832965.1. Next base: position 54,475 of record JAJHRM010000004.1, read on the forward strand.
GGCTCGGTGCTGATAGCGGCGAAGACGTTGCCGAGATGAAACTAAGAAAGAATTGAAAGCAGCTGTGTGAATCCTCGCGGGCACGGCCTGTCCGCTCATCGGATGAAACTAAGAAAGAATTGAAAGAGATAAAGTCAGAAATACCCCTCGAGAAAAGGCTCGAGCTGGATGCAACTCAGAAAGAATTGAAAGTGGTCTTCAGCTTGAAGAGGTCGAGGCCTATTCTTCCCAGCTCTTGATGCAACTCAGAAAGAATTGAAAGCTCCGCGTAACCTGTAGAACAAGGTTAGGTCTTGGCTTCAGCGCGCGCTGCTGCCGATCCCGCTGCAGCGGTTATTGCCTCAGACCCTTAATGAGGCTAGCTGTCCTGCGCGGGCTTGAAAGGCGCTTAGAGGCTTCCCCAGCGTCATCAAAGCCGCCTCCAGTAGGAGAGGGGGATGAGGAGCGTCGGGGGAACCCGAGAGAAGAGCTTACGCGCTGCAGAAATACATCTTATTGCCTCGCTGGCGCATGTGCGTAGCGAAGCAACCCTGACAGGCGCATGAAAACCATTTTCCTGAGCGGCGCGCTCCATGACGCCTACAAGCGCTGGGTAGAAAATAGCTAAAAGTCTAACAGCAACTCGTCAAGCAACGGATTCTAATTATCGGAAAGAAGCGCAGATAAATACCACGCCCTCAACCTAGGGGCTGACCCCGAGAAGGGGCTGAAAACATATGAGTAAAAAGTACCTATTAGGAGTAATCGCCCTGGTAGCAATACTTGCACTAGCGCTGCAGGCATACGCAACACCAGTGTACCCGGCTCACAGGGCGTGGAACGTGCTCAAGCTTCCCGATGGTAGCGTGTTCAAGGGGCAGAGTGTCATCATAGTATACTTTAACGAGACTGGTAACTGCATACTCGCATACGCGGTGGGCACAACAGATAAGAAAGGAAACATAACCCTCACGATCACCCAGCCAGGAGGAGTAATTACTTCGCCGAACCCAGGCACAACCTACAACGTGTCCGTCTTCTGGCAAGCCTACGGCAGGACGTTCCTCGCGTTCAGCACGGGTAAGGGCTCGGCCCTAGCCCTAAACCTCCTTAACGACACCATATACCTGGACTTGCTGTGGAACACCACCTTCCAGGCCCTAACCTGGATAGACGGCGGGTGGCTACCCCTATACTTCAAAGACCCCGAGGTCAACAGGGCTGATGCAGCGTACTTTAAGGTGTGGCTCTACAAGAGCAACGTAAGCCCGGTCTTCGAGAGCCCCGGCAACGAGACTGGTACGAGCTGGAAGTGGTTCGTCTTCCCAACCGTCGAGGTCAGTATAAGGCCCACGCTGGCGCCTATGTGCTTCCACATCGAGAAGGCTTGGAACGTCACAGTCTACAAGGAGGTCTACTGGAACATAAGCCTGAACGCAGGTAGCTACCTACCAGTCCTCGTCAACAGGGAAAACGTCACTCTCTACACTCACCTGACAAACTGGGCACCAGATGGAGTCTGGCACATTAACATCACGGAATTCTACCTGAAAGTAAAGAAGGGATTCTGGTACGGTGCTTGGAGTGTAAACGATAATAGTGTATCAGCTTACTACAATGCGTTCAGCACTAAGGCGAACGATCCTACAGTTGACCCTCAAGGAGCCATCGCGAACGGATTCGCCAAGAACTCTGACCCCTCGCTAGGGAAGCTCACAATCGTGGACAACGCCCACACGTTCCTCGTGCGGGTGCTGGTTAAAGACCCGTGCGGGAACGTGCTATCGGGCTGGAGGTATCCGCCAATAAGCGTAGAGTTCGCTTCTTCGCTGCTTGGGAAGTTCAGGGTTGGAACGGTTGACGTAAATGGATACGCTCCAGTGAAAGGTTACACGTTCGGCGGAGCTGTCTACTTCTGGTTGCCGAACTACTCGCTGTTCTACAGGGAGAACATGACCATAGCGGCAGAGATAGGCGGGATGCAGGTATTCGCAGAGGCATTCAACACCACGAAGCCAGCAACCATAACGTACAATAAACCCATAACGTATACTCCTCTCACAGTCTCGGGAAGCGGTGGAGTATACAGCTTCGAGATAAGGGTGAGCGTAGTTAAGGCAAAGGTAACCATAAAGACGGGCGGCCTGGTCGCTGTCCAGCCACTCCCAGGAGCAATGGTCCAGATACTAGGATTCACCGACCCCATTAACAGCTATACTGACGCCAACGGGGCTGTAGCCCTCATGCCCTTCAGCATCGTGGGAGGAGGAGCAACAGCCACAGGCACGCCGATAATAGTCAGGAGCGGAAGCTCCGTCGGCTACCTCCCAGTGCCTTACAGCATGTGGAAGGAGAAGTTGAACTACACCTACTCGATAATCGTCTTGTGGGCGCTGCCCGGAACCGAGAGCTTCGTCGACGTGACGCCCGACGAACACACTATACAGCTAAACCTCACAGAATACATCGCGGGCGCGCACAAATGCACTGCTCAAGAGTTTGTGCTCTCTGCTAAGGTCTACAATGTCAACCTCAAGGCTATAGACCTCTGTGGGCGCCCGATAACCAACGTGGATGACCCCAACGCGTACCTCATACTAACGTACACCACTCCGGAGGGTGTGCAGATTGGTCCAATGCCTGCAGGGCTTGGACCCAACGGGACAACATTCCTCGGCTTCGTCCCCGGAGGAACGTTCACTGTTAAACTGTTCTTCAAGGGAGTGACGATGGACCCGGTCGGTCCGAACACGCTCGTCGTCAGCGGCAATGTAGCCAACGTCAGCCAGTCCACGTTCGTGTTCCCGGTGGGAGACCTCACGCTGAGAGTGACCCCGTGGGACGTCAAGGAGCCGCTCTACAACGTCAGCGTGACGCTCGAGCACTTCAAGGCTGGCGTGAGAATGCACAGCGAATCAAGGCTAACAGACTGCTACGGCATCGTGAACTTCACCAAGGTACCGTTTAAAGTTGGACCAAACAGCAACGTAACGTTGACGATAAAGACGACCAAGTACACCCCGTACATCAGGCACCCGAAGGACGACAACCTGCTCATAGGCAAGTGGAACCTGACAGGCCTGATCGCGGGCATCACCCCAGCCTGCAGCGTCGGGCCGATCGACGTCCCAGCCTGGGTCTTCAGCTTCACGCTTGAGGCAGTCGACCACAGCGGTAACGTGCTGAGGGAGCTGCCGACAAGCAACATGCTACCCACGGGTGACAGGAACACAACAGTCCTCGTAGCCCTGAACGACACTTACAGCCGCTATGAGTGGAATGTTTCAGCGTTCTGCGTAGCAGGATGTCTCTGCTGGCCACTCGTAAACGTCAACTACAGGATCTTCAACGCCACCAATTTCGCTGACAAGCCGTGGGGCAACGGCATAAGCGAGGCAAGGTTCAGGGTGACTGGCACGCAGTGGGAGAACGCCATGTACCCGCACCTCTTCATCGCCGGCGCCAACTACAGCTTCGTCGTCTGGTACGGCGGCGTCATGGTCTACAACTACAACTTCACCATGCCGAGGCCAAGCGAGTTGCTAGACTACAACAAGGTCATTGCAGCGCAGGTGATATACTTCAACGAGACCACTGGCAAGATGACCCTCGCCAAGACCAGCGAGCTGAACTACACCTGGATACTCGACAGGGAGGGAAGAATCGCGCATCCAATAGTCCGCTTCTACGGCGCCGCCCCGTGGAGCGGTAGGTACAGCGTCAAGCTGCAGCTCGTAACATGGGTAGTCAACCTAGACGTGTTCACGCTGTCAAAGACCGGAGACGGCCTAATCCCAGGACTCAACGTCACACTTGTGAGAGACGACGCACTCAACTGGTGGAGCCTGCTCTACGAGAACGTATTAACAGGGGAGACATTCACGGCTAGTGAGATATACGATAAGCTCACCGACCTGGACATGTACAGCTTGATCAATGTAATAAGCTACGCTTGGAGCGCGGTCACAGGCAACAACGGCAAAGCAAGCATACCCGTAGCGATATGGATACCCAACGCTCACGTCAGGCCGAGCGGCATCAAGTTCGGCGCAGACATTACGAAGGTCTACGTCCTCGCGGGCAAGGATTACGGCACGCCGGGCGTCCCGGACACCCCGTACTACACCACCATTACTGAGGGCGACCTCTACGGCTACCCTGTTGGACCCTACAACATAACATGGAGCGAGATCAACCCCGACACCTACCCCGACGGCAGGATAATCAACGTAATCAGCGTTAGCCCGGCCAGCGTTAGCCCAGACTGGTACAAGTTCTACGATGGCAGGTGGGTCGGGCCGTTCCGCGGAATGGTGAAGGTGGACAGGGCATGGAGGCCTGCGAAGTGGATAGGCAACTACTGGAACCTGACCCTCTGGAGCGGCGCAGCAAAGCTCGTGTACACGACCGCGATGGAGGGCATATGCATCAAAGTGGTTGGACCGGACCTCAGGGGCAACCTGATACCGCTCGCCAACCAGCCAGTCACAGTAACGGCACTTAGGATCCCGCTCCGCCTCTCCGTCACAGCAGCAACTGGAACCACCGGTAGCAACGGAGTAGCTGAAATCTACCCAGCTAGAGGAGCAGGCGTAGATACACCGCTTGGAAGCAAGCCCGTCTACACGGGCAACTTCGTGTTCATCAACAGCGAATACCTCGTTACAAAGCCCATACGTTACCAAGTGTCCACAAGGCTGAACCTCGACGACATGCTTGGCTTGAAGAATTACGGGCTAACAAGCGACAAAGCCTTTGACCTGGACACGTTGAGCTCTGGCACCCTCACCTCTCCATACCGCTTCTACCTATACAACAACATGCCCGGCGGCAGATGCGCGCTCCTGCAGTGGAGCGCGATCAAGGTGCAAGTATTTGACTGGAGCGGAAAGCCGCTCAGGAACATGATGGTTGCAGCGATACTGAGAAAGCCCGAGGCGAGTGCCAAGGCGATACCCAGCGTAGCAGGCTTCACGGCCGAGAACGGGAGCGTGCTGCTCTACGTGCCTCCTGGTGACCAGAGGTACCAGCTCCTCGTCTACTGGCGCGACAGCTACCTGCTGAGGCTTGCGGGGAAGATCCCGAGGGAGATAGTCATCTTCGACACCTACACCGACTACGACACGCCGAGGGACTACGCTCCAGGAGCCGGAACAACGCTCGAGACCTTCGTCTACGCCGCCCTGATCTACCTGAGGAACGCTGAGGGCGCGCCGCTGTCGCCCGAGGCGCTCGGCAAGATCACTGTGACGATCAAGTGGCCAGACCAGGTGGTCACGACCCACAAGCCCGAGAGCGATGGCAGGGTGCCCATCATCCTCAACAAGGCCACGGTGAAGAGCTGGCCGTTCGACGTGAGCGCAGCCAGGAGCCCTGAGACAGACCCGAGGGACATCAGCCAGGCGCCGCACGGCGCCTACCTCGTGACCGTCGAGTACGCTGGCGTTGGCAAGATTGCTGAGCAGAGCATCACGATACTCAAGGGCAGGTTCGAGACGCCGTTCCAGACATTCGAGGTCCGCCTAGACATACGCGACGTCAAGATCTCCTTCGCCTCGCCCTTCGGCACGCCGCTCGCAGGCGCCACTGTCGAGTTCACGAAGCCAGACGGCGCCAAGGTCACTGAGGTCCTCGGGCCGGACGGCACCGCGATACTGAGGGAGGTCGTCCCAGGCACAATCAGCTTCACCGTGAAGGACTGGAAGGGCATACCCATCGGCTACAGCGGGAGCGCTGCGAGGGCCCCCGTGATCGCTGTCATCGTGCCGAAGATCGGCAAGCTCACAGTCAAGGTGCTCGGAGCCAGAGGGCAGGGCATCGATGGCGCAACAGTCGCCATCGAGAAGGTCGGGACCTTCACCACCGACGCTAGCGGAGTGGTGAGCCTCGAGCTGCCCAGCGGCAGCTACAGCGTAACTGCGAGCAAGGGCGGGAGGACTACACCACCAGCAACTGCAGCGGTGTCCGACGGCAAGGAGACCGTCACGGAGCTGAGGCTGGACATCTTCCTGACGATCGCAGGGTGGGAGATGAGCAGCAGCGAGTTCCTCGGACTCGTACTGCTCCTCGTGCTCCTAGTCCTGGTACTGTTCATCATCGCCCACGAGTACGCCGTCTACAGGCGCCGCCGCCTCGCGAAGGTCATTGCCCCAGCTGAGGGAACACAGGTAAAGTGAAGCCCTAGACCCAAACAAAAAATAATTTTTTTCTCTTCCTCTTTAAGCTTTTTAAGCCTTTTTTACCATTGGTACTCGGGGCTTATGCTCGACAGGGAGGTTCTGCTGGGCTTGCTGGGCATCCCCAGCCCCGGGGAGGCGAGGGTGGCCCCTCTACGTCGGGGCGTGGGGCCCAGGATCAGTACTGGTGTCCGCAGCTTGGATGATTTGTTGGAGGGTGGTGTTGAGGTTGGTAGTATAGCTGAGCTGATTGGTGAGTTTGGTGCAGGTAAGACCCAGATCTGCCACCAGCTAGCAGTGATGGTTCAGCTGCCCAAGGAGAGGGGAGGGCTGGGGGCGAGGGCGCTGTACGTGGACACAGAGGGCACGTTCAGGCCAGAGAGGGTAGTACAGATAGCGAGGGCGAGGCAGCTAGACCCAGAAAAGACGCTGGAAAACATAATATACGCGAGGGCTTACAGCGTTGACGACCTCTTCAGCGTGCTTGGGAGGGCGAAGCTGGAGGTCCTGAGAAGCGACGTTGGCCTGGTCGTGCTCGACGAGGCTACGAGGCTCGTCAGGG
>JAJHRM010000043.1 GCA_020832965.1 Thermofilum sp.
TCGTCCCTCTTCGCCCTCCCGGCGGTCGGGAAGGCGGACGTGGTGTGGGCGGCGAACCCCAACATCATCTCGTTCTTCCCCGCGATGGTGTACGGGCTGCTGCTCAGGGCGCCCGTAGCCCTCAACATCGACGACCTCTGGCCCGAAGACATGTACAGTCTCAACCTCCTCAAGCCCAACAGCTTTTTCGCGAAAGCGGCGGAGGCGCTCGCGAGAATCGCCTACCACAAGGCGAAGGTCATCACGCCGATCAGCCCCTACTACAAGCTCGTCATCTGCGGCAGGTACCGGGCCGACCCCAGCAAAGTGAAAACCTTGAGAGCCGGCGTCGACACGAGCAAGTTCAAACCCTGCCCACCCCGCCAGCGCGGCGGCAAGTTCACCGTGCTCTACAGCGGAGCCTTCTCCGTAGCCTACGACTTCGAGCAGGTGCTGCAAGCAGCCAAGATGCTCCAGAGCGAGAACGTGGAGTTCGTGCTCCAAGGCGGCGGAGAGGTGGCGCCTCTCGTGAAGAAGAGGGTCAGAGAGCTCGGCCTCACCAACGTGAAAGTGATAGACAGGATACTGCCGAGAGAGGAGGTCGCCAACCTCCTCTGCCAAGCCGACGCTCTCCTGCTGCCGCTAAAAGACTTCGGCAGACCCTACCTCGGCATCTCCTCCAAGCTGTACGAGTACCAGGCCGCGGGGAAGCCGATACTCTGCGCGGCGAGAGGCGCGCCCGCGCTCCACGTCCTCGAAACCCGCTCCGGCCTCGTGTCAAGGCCCGGCGACCACGAAGCGCTCGCGAAGAACACGCTCGAGCTCGCCCGCAACCCCCAGAAAGCAGAGGAGATGGGCGCCAACGGCAGGAGCTTCGTAGAGCACGAGGCAAGTTTGGAAAAGATAGCTCTGCAGCTGTTCAGCGTGTTAGCATCGGTCATAGAGAAAGAAGGTGTGTTACTTCCTTGAGGTACATTAAATTGGGTAGAAGCGATCTAAAAGTTTCGGTGATCGGCTTAGGCACTGGGCAGTTCGGAAGCAAAGCATGGGGTTATGGGGTGAGATATGGAGATAAAGATATCATAAATATAATTCAACATGCAATGAAAGTTGGAATAAATATTTTTGACACAGCGGAAACGTATGGTTACGGTAAATCCGAAATGCTCTTGGGAGAAGCCCTAAAAGATTACGATAGAGATGATTTCGTAATAATAACGAAAGTAGCTCCCTGGAACCTTAGATACAAAGATGTCATAAAGGCAGCTCTTAGAAGCTTAAAACGCCTAAACCTCAAAGAAATAGACCTATATCTAATACACTATCCCAATCCATTTATCCCGCTTAAAGAAACATTACGCGCGATGGAAACGCTCGTTAGAGAGGGGAAGGTCCGCTATATAGGAGTAAGCAACTTCAATGCGTGGCTGCTAAGAAAAGCAGAAGAAAACCTGAAATCAACAGAAATAGTAGCAAATGAAATCGAATACAATATCCTTTCAAGAAGAGCAGAAAAAGAAACAATACCATACTGTCTGAAAAACAAAATAGCGATAATAGCGTACAGCCCCCTAGCAGGAGGCATCCTAACAGGAAAATATACACCCAACAACCCTCCAAGAGACAGAGCAAGAGCATTCAACTTCCTCGCCCGCAAACACATTCTAGCAAAAAACCAACCTCTTTTTAACATAATGAAGCAAATAGCTGAAGAGAAAGGAGCAACAATACCCCAAATAGCTCTCAGTTGGATTATAAGTCGCCCACTACACATAGCCATACCAGCAGCTCTTTCCATTGAGGAAGTTGAGGAGAACTCTAAAGCTGCTCATCTAATACTCTCTCGAGAAGAGTTAAATCGTATCTCTCAAATCGCGGAGGAACTGCACTATCTGATAAATGTTTACGATCATTATTTAATAAGAAACATTTCTTGGACAAAAGAGGCTATCAAAAACATCACATTTTTATGAAGCTTCAAAAGAATGTAGTAATCATAAGATCTCGTGCTATTAATCCAGGTACATATAAGATAGCTAGCACTTTAGCAAAAAATGGATTCAATGTGCACGTTGTTTTGTGGAATAGAAATCCAGATAATAAAACACTTATCGTTAAAGATAAAACATATAATGTTATATTCTTTAATTTAAGAGCTCCGTACGATAAGATTACAGCAATCTTACTTTTTCCTGTGTGGTGGATTTATGAATTTATAATTCTAATGTTTAAAAGAGAAGTATATATAATTCATATCATTGATTTTGACTCTTTATTGCCAGCCATATTTGTTAAATTTTTTAAGAAAAAAGTTAAAATTGTTTACTCCATTCAAGACATTTATGCTGAAAATCTACCTAGACATATTCCTAACTTTATTAAGAATGCTATCAAATTTCTTGAAAAAATATCTTTTAAATATTGTGACGCCGTTTTTATAGTTAATCCATTAATGTATTATAATTATTATAGAGCTTTTCCAATAAAGCGACTAAAGGTAATATACAATTCTCCTCCCTGTATTGAAGAAATAGGAATTTATCCTGAAAAAATAACATATAATTATAAGCCTGTTTTAACAGTATTTTATGCAGGTCTTATACATCGATCTAGGGGTCTGATAGAGTTGTTGACAGCCCTAAAAAACGTAGATAATGTGAAACTAATAATTGCTGGAAAGGGACCAGATATTAAGATTTTTTCAAAAATTGCTGATGATCTCAAAGGTAAAATTGAATATATTGGTATAATACCATATGAGGAAGTAATTAAGAAAACTTTAGAAGTTGATGCTATTGTAGCTTTTTATGATCCCCAAATCTCCAATAATCGTTATGCAAGTCCTAATAAATTGTTTGAAGCAATGATGTGTTCGAAACCTATAATAATTAATAAAGAAACATTTGCAGCTAATATCGTTGAAAAAGCAAGATGTGGTTTGGTCGTTCCATATGGGGACGTTAATAGTTTGATTAATGCTTTAATAAAACTGAGAGATAATCCTTCCTTAAGGATGGAACTAGGGCGAAACGGAAGAAATGTATACGAAAAAATTTTTGCTTGGAAAAAGATGGAACAGAAAATTATTCAAATATACAGGGAGCTTACAGATACCCTTGCAGACTGTAAGCGTTTATCATAAACGAGCTTTGCACGCAGGTTATGAGCAGTGATTAAGGTAGCTTATTTCAGTGAAGGGTCTTCAGTCTATGATTGTTTCTATATGAAGCATCAAGGTGTTGTAACAATTTCACAGACTCGAACTATTAGCAGATCTTCACCTAATTTAACAATACTCATGGTTATGTTATGAATATTCTTGTGATTGCCTCTGTTGTAGGTACATCTCCCTCAGAACAACTTTACAGTTTCGTTTTTGACGAGGTTACAAGGCTCGCTAAACAGGGTCTCAGCGTCTCGATCGCTCGTCTTAGGTTGAATGGTACTGTGCGGGCTTACTGCGTTGATTTCTACGATATAGATGCGTTTCGTTTCCTGACCTTACCCTTAGGGCTGAGAAAACTTGCATATTATCCGCTGCATGCCTTAAACTCTCCACTCCACTTGCTTGGCTTAGAGTTGCTCTATAGTGAGCATATCGAAGGACTCGTAAAAAAACTTAACCCAAATCTATTGCATGCGCATTTTGCACACTTTGAAGGCTGGTCCGCACTTCTAGCAAAGCTAGGGATGTCAAAAAAAATACCTATCATTGTCACGCTACACGGTTATGATATAAATATTCTTCCTCAATTCCGTTATGGTGCTCGTTTACATAGAGGGTATGACGAACGTGTTAGGAGAGTCTTGCAATTATCCGATGGCGTAATAGCGGTTTCAAAAGATATAGCAGTTGCGGCGAAAAACCTAGGAGCGAGAAATGTCGTTTACCTGCCGAATGGCGTTGACACCAACGTTTTCAATGATTCAATCACGCCCAGTGAACAGGAGTTTATCGAGCGCCTTAGAAGCAAATGGGGTGCAGAAGGTGCCGATCTCGTCGTCGGTTTCTTCAGGCACATACGCGCTTACTACGGAGTACATTATATTTTTCTCGCTGCGAAGGTGCTCTCGATTCTGACGCAAAAAAGGATAAAATTCGTGTTAGGTGGCAATTACGACCCGGGGTACTTTTCTCTTCTGCTAAGATATGCTCAGCGTGAAGATCTTAAGAATGACATCTTTTATACGGGCGTGATACCACGGAAAATGATGCCTTTAGTATACAAAGCCTGTGATGTAGTTGTAAATACTAGCTTAACAGATGGTATGCCGCCTAGCATGCTTGAAGCAATGGCTTCAGGAAAACCGCTAGTTAGCTTTGCAGTTGGAGGTAATAAAGATATTATTATTTCAGGATTCAATGGTTTCTTAGTACCTCCAAAAGATTATATTAGTTTAGCAACAAGGCTGGTTTATTTAGCAGAGAATCCAAGCCAGATTAAAAGAATGGGTGCAAATAGTAGGAAACTATCATTAGAAAAATTTAATATAGAAAAAAGGATTCAGAAACTCATAAATTTATATAAAACTTTTATATAAAGAATACTGTGAATGGAGCGAAAGACTATCTGTGCTTTCAAAAACCTTTGAGTTATACTCCTTCATGAAGGTTCTTTCTGTTGTTGGAACGAGACCTAATTACATCAAGCTAGCTGCTGTCCACGATGTTTTCTCTAAATACTTTGAGCATGTGATAGTAGATACTGGTCAGCATTACGATTACGAGATGAATAGGGTGTTCTTCGAGCAGCTGGAGGTTCCGGAGCCGGACTACTTCCTAGGTGTGGGGAGCGGCTCTCACGGGTACCAGGTGGGCGAGATTGTTAAGCGGGTAGAGGAGGTTCTTTTTAGAGAGCGGCCTAACTTTGTAGTTGTTTACGGTGATACAAACTCTACGCTAGGAGGCGCGCTTGCGGCCGTGAAGGCGGGTTTTAGAGTTGCGCATGTGGAGGCGGGGTTGCGGAGCTTTGATATGTCAATGCCTGAGGAGATAAACAGGAGAGTTGTGGATCACGTGTCGAATTTGCTATTTGCGCCTACTAGGAATGCATATAAGAATTTGTTAGCTGAACGTGTTCCTGGTAAGATATTTGTTACAGGTGATGTTCATGTTAGAGCCTTGAAGAAATGGCTCCCTATAGCAGAGGAGAAGTCGAGTGTTTTGGATAGGCTTGGGCTGGATCCCGGCTATGTTGTGGTTACTATTCATAGGGTTGAAAATACTGATGATCCTGCTCGGCTTTCAAAGATTGTTGGTCTCCTCGTGGGTCTCGCTAGGTGGGAGCGAGTTGTTTTTCCTGTTCACCCGAGGACTAAGAAGAGACTTATCGAGATCGGTCTATGGGAGGCTCTTAAGGGGAGCGATATTGTTTTGTCAGAGCCTTTAGGGTACTTGGACTTTCTTAAGTTAATGAGTAATAGCCGACTCGTGGTTACCGATTCTGGTGGTGTCCAGAGGGAGGCCTATCTCCTAAGGAAGCCTGTCGTGGTTTTGCGTAAGGTTACTGAGTGGAAGGAGCTTGTAGACGCTGGACTAGCCCTGCTTGTGGACGTGGATAGTCATTTGAATCCTGAGAAGATCCTAAAGTGGAGCCCCTCTCATTATATTGAAGGACTTCTTGGCAATGCCGACGCTCCCCAGATGATATGCGAGATTTTGAAGAAAGAGCTTTTATAGTGGTAAAGCGGGTAGTTAAATTTAGTGCGCGCTATAAGGGTAAAGGGTAAATATGCTAATTAAAAACAGGATAAGTATCTTAAAGAAAGATATAATTATTTTACTATTGTTAATCATCGAGTTTTCTTACTTTATCTTATGTCTTACAAATACCTCTTGGCTGTTAAGGGTGGTATTTGTCATGCCGTCTTTGTTTATCATTCCAGGTGCATTTCTTCTAGCAATTCTAAGACGTAATGTTAATAACATTACGAAACTGATAGTTGAAGGATATTTTATTTCAACAATCGTATCCGTAATGCTGACTTCGATCATGCTTATGCTGGGTCTCCCTTTAATTTCACTCAATTATTCGCTGGCAGTGTTTATTCTTGTGCTCCCTCTTTCCATAATCGCTTTAAGGATAAAGATAGAGTTTAAACTCAGCAAACCTGACATTCTATTAGTTGTTGTGGCATTTTTAGCGTATGTTATTCTAATAATTTACTTTAGTGGACTTCCACGTTTATTCACACCTGATGAAACAGCCTATATTTTTTCAGCTAGAATGGGCATCTTAAATGGTGTTGTGCCACCAATGGGTGTCCAACCGGATGCTAACGAAGTTAAATCGTTATTTCAAGGTCGATATTTCTGGATATATTTTTTAGCTTCCTTTATAGGCTCTACTGGCTTACCAGCATACCAAGCTGGCCTGCTAAACGTAAGCTTCCTAATCATGACGGCTTTAGCCTCATCGCTACTAGTGGAAAACAAATGGGAATCTGCTGCCGTCTTTATGGCTGTTATTCTCAACCCGCTTTTATTCTCATTTTCAGCCTTAACCTTAAATGATTTAGCAATTTCATTTTATGCAGTTTTTGTAGTGTCACATTTCATTAGCTCTTTCTCTAAAATTAACAACAACCTAACTATCAGCATAAAGAATCTGTTTTATTCTCTGCTGGGAATAATCGTTGTAATTATGATCAAACCAAATATAGTGGTCTTTATCGCTATGTGGATAATCTTAGTCTATATTATACTCCGATACAAGCTTTATAAACATAACCTGAAATACAGGATTCTCCTGATTACTATGGTGCTGCCCGTTTTAATATATGAGCTATGCATAGACATACCATATGTTGTATCCGTATGGATTTTGAAGAATAGCGAACTTGGAAGTATCTTTAGGAAGTTTCTTTTTATAAGTCCCGTTGAGCACCTTTTAGGCTTGTTTTTTACACCCTGGTGGAAGCCTACTGCTTCCACACTTTTTACGCGAAGTTTTGCCGATTACATGGATTACCTTTACAGAATATTGATGCCCGAATCTTCAAGTGTACTTGTTTCAACCATAATTTTAGTACTCCCCTTTTTTATTTTGCTTGGGAGTCTACCGAGAAAGCAAGACAAAAATATTCATGTTTTACTCATATTTTTATCACTTTGGTTATTTTACATTGATGCAGTCAGATCATTTTCCCTCTCTGATGCTAGTAGATATTCCCTTTGGATGATTCCTCTATGGATTCCTCTATCTTTGATGGTTTTACGAGACGTCAGGGATAACCCGTCCTTTAGCAAGTTCCTCGTGCTGTTCATGGGGGCGCTTATCCTTCTATGGATCAATATTTGGTTGTCTAGAGAAAAAGGTGGAGTCTACGTAGGATACGGTTTGCCCTTAAGGCTGTGGACTGCAAATGCGTTTATGACTCAGCTCATTTTATTGTTGCTAATTCTTAGCTTATTGTTCCTAGAAAAGGATCTACTTATTATACTTCGATTAACCATCGGCAGGAATCTATCTGTAGAAAAGTCGGTAAATTTGAAAAATGTTGCACTTTTTCTCGTAATAGCTTTAATTTTGCTAAGCGAAGTCTACTTCAGCTCTCAGTTTATAGAGAAATCTAAACTTTATGAAAATCATGGTTTTAATATGATAAGCGATGCTTTGAACGGCTTAGAATATAACGAAAATCTAATTTTTTCTAACAACTACATATACATGAGACCTTATGTGAATGATAAATTGTTTCAACAAGGTTTATTGTTACCTCTACCAGATACAAAAGAGGAGTTCCTCAAATTACTTGAAATAGCTCCAAATAACACTCTACTTCTCATAAGCAGTGATAGTGATACAACTTGGTACGAGTACTGTAACAAGTACATAAAACGCTACGGGAACTCAGACATTATAACCCCTGAAAAATCCACTTTTCCAATATTGCCAAAATTCAATTTAACAAACCCCATCTTAAAGATGACTTTTGATGATGCAAACGAGACAACAGTTGTAGATCATAGTGGTTCCGGAAACAATTATGCTCTTAAAATTAAGGAGATAACTTTACCAACAGGAGTTGTGAAGTTATACACTATTTCAACTCAGAAAAACAATCCTAATTTAAAAGAGGTTCTTGTTAAAGATTTGCGCCTTAACATTCAGAAAAATTTAACGGTTATGTTAGAGTTACAAATTGACTCACTTGCATCAAAGAATGTTAGCATTTTAATAGCAACGGATCGTTTTACAAAAATTTATAATATTCCTCTTAATAAGGGTCTTAACAATGTTAAGTTTCATTTTGATTACGTAGTAGATCCGTCTTGGTATGAAGCTGGAGGGTTTTATTGGATACATTTAGCTCAGACAAGAGTAATAGTTATCGAAAATAATACTATAAATTATAACAGATTTATTACAATACAAGATTTAGAATTGATGAATATTTTGTTTTTAATATTGTTGTGTGGATTTCTTATACTCTATTCTATTTTCAGCTTAGAACGTTATGATACTCTTGGAATATTCCTTCAAATTGCAAAGAATCTAGCTAACTATATGTTCAAGAAACTCCTTAACACATGTTAAGTATATTAAGGTATACTCGAAAGAGAATAAATGATATTCTATTAAATTACTTTTACAAAGACTAGAAATTCCTCTTTTTATGAATCAGCCGAAATCTTGGGGAAAAATACTATTTTTACATGGAAGTGGATATGGTTCCACTGTACTCGGAGATCGTATCAGAATAAAGGCAATTTATGAGTTTCTTTCCAAGAACGGTTTCAATGTTATTGAAGCATGCATACATTCTCGCTTACAAAAGATAATTAGTAGTTTTCCAATTAACATGCATGCAGTAAATCGTTTAAAGTCAATTCCGTTATTGTCTTTAAGAAGACCCATGCTGTGGCTAGATGTAAATGCTTATGCTAACTTCTTGGAGAGAGTCATTCGTCAAACAAGTCCAGATGTAGTAATAGCTGTGTCATCAATTATTGGCTGGAGTGCCCTATCTATATGTAGAATTTTCTCGGTTCCATGCTTGGTGGATGTTCATGGCTTACTTTTTGCAGAGCAAAGAGGACAAGGTTCGCCTTATTGGGAATATTATAGACGTCTAGAAGAAGAAATTTTCCAAGGCAGTGATCACATTTTTGTTGTTAGCAAGTACATGAAAAATTATATTGTAAGATCTTTTAATATTTCCCCAGAAAAAATAACCGTTGTTCCAAATGGTGGAACTCCGCAGCCTTTTAGTGCTACATATAAGGTTCCTCTTAGAATTATATATGCGGGTAATTTTGCTTATTGGGAGAACGTGGATGATTTCCTCGATCTAGCTAAATATCTTGCCCATGATTATAGATTCAAATTTTACTTGGCAGGGGCAGGGTCGCTTAAGAATAAACTTCTAAGTCGGATTGAAAGCGAAAAAATCCCAGTAAAATATCTAGGATACATTCCAAGGCGTTACTTCTTCTCAGTTCTTTCAAGAATGCAGGTAGGTATTGCTCCTTCAACTAGAGATTTAGCAAGAGTTGTAGCAAGCCCTATAAAAATCTTTGACTACATGTCTGTGGGTCTACCCGTTGTTACTCCGAGAGTTGGAGATTGGGGGGAGATCGTGAAGGAGGAAGATGCTGGAATTGCTCTAGAAAATGATTCTATTGAAAATTATGCTCATGCATTAGATATTCTAGCTAACAAGGAAGTCTGGATTAGGAAATCTATGAATGCAAAAAATATAATATCAGGAAAATATAATTGGGACAATGTATTGAGACCATTAATAGAGGTTGTAAATAGATATATAGATAAAACCAAAAAGTAAAAAGAGAATGGATAAATTGAATATATTGATTGTTATTGATAATGAAGATGCAAGCGTTCTTGGGGATAGACCTCTAAGTAAGCATTGGAATATTTACTGGTATTCGGTTGATTATAATAATCTATATGAAAAAATTCCTTTATTAAAGGAACTAATTTATAAAAATAATATAAATCTTATCCTTTATTCAAGAAATGATCAAGTAGGAAATAGAATAAAGATCGGGTCAATAACTAGGAGTCTGAGGGTGGGATACTCATCTTTCAGTGGTATTGATGAAAAATATCGAGTTGCCGAGATGAAGCAATGTTTTGAAGATTTTATGAATCCTCCTCGAAGATTAAATTTCGAAATAGATGATAGGAAATATTCCAAGTTACTTACCGAAATTTTTGGGAAAATAAATTATTCCTCTGTCAAAAATAATGAAGAAAGTACGTTTACACTTGTCTTTGATGTTGAGCAACTTGGAGGTGTTAGGTATGGTTTGCCGCGCATACTCTATATTTTAGACATATTTGATATTAAGGCTACTTTTTTTGTAACTAATTTTGTGAAAAAAATTTATTATAATGTATTAGAAGAGATTAGAAATCGTGGACATGAAATCGGTATTCATGGACTTTACCATGAATATCTCTCGAATTATAATAAGCAAGTTCAAGAAATGCTTATCCATAAAATGATCTCAGATTTTGGTGGTGGAATATCTGGAGCAAATTTCATAGGAAGAATGAATAAAGATACACTTCATGCTTTGGTAAATAATGGAATTCAATATTTCGTGCATCCTTTAATAAATAGTTATCGCCTGTTTAGTTATAGGAAAATTCCTGCGTTTCCGCAAGTTTTTCAAATTTCGGGTAAAGAAATTTGGATGCTTCCTATTGCAGTGGAGACCTATGGGCTTCCTTTTTTGTCAATTAAAAATATGGTTAATTCAGCTCTTAAGATAAGTCGAAAGCACGGCATCAATCATCTTACGCTTTTATTACACGACTTCAGAGACGGAAACTTTAGTCATATTCAAACAACTGTAAAATTAATTTATTATTTAATACAGAAAGGTCTTAGACCCATAATGTTAAAAGATGTTATAAGCGAATTCTCAGAGAGGAAAAAGTTCTACGTTTCATTGGATGATGAAATATTCTCCCAGAGCTCAGAAAAGATTTCTCCTCCAATGAGCAAAGAAGATTTTATTGGCTTTATTCCAGAAAATTTAATAAATTTATACAAATTCTTTAGGTGGAAATATGAGATTTTTTAATTTCGAGTTTGTTAAAGATGAGAGATAGTCACCACATTTTTGATTAAAGCTGATTTGAAGTTGTAAGAAAGGATCAAAGTATGAGTGTTGTTGTGGTTGTTAGGACTAGGCCTGAGATTATAAAGATAGATTATAAAGATGGCTCCCGTTGTTAGGGAGCTTGAGCGGCGTGGTGTGGAGTTTGTTTTTATTCATTCGGGTCAGCACTATGACTACGAAATGTACCAGTTGTTTTTGGAGGAGCTTGGCTTGCCAAGGCCTCATGAGGGGTTTAGGCTTGAGAATAGTAACCCGGTGTCGCAGATGGGGGAGATGATGATTAAGCTTGAGAAGGCGCTTCAGGAGCACTGGGTAGACAAGCCGAGGGTTGTGTTGATTCAGGGTGATACTAATATTATGCTTGCGGCTGGCTTGACGGCGCTGAAGCTTGGTTTAAAGGTAAGGCATGTTGAGGCTGGTTTGAGGAGCTACGATTGGAGGATGCCGACGCTCCGACAGAGGTTGCGAGGAGGAACCTTCTGGAGGAGCACGTTTGGGTGGGGTTTTCGTGACGGGGAACATTGTGATCGACGCGGTCGACATGTACTTCGATAAGGTCGCGGAGGTGGAGGGGAGGGTTTTGGGGCAGGTGGGGTTCGGCGAGTACGCGCTCGTGATGTTCCACCGCGCTGAGAACGTGGACGACCCGGCGACGCTCAGGGATTTCGTGCGGATCTTGAAGGGGTGCTCGATCCCCGTCGTTTTCCCCGTTCACCCGAGGACTAGGAGGAGGTTGCAGGAGTTCGGCTTGTGGGGCGAGCTCGAGGGTTTGGGGCACGTGAAGCTGCTGCCCCCGCAGGGTTACTTCGAGTTCCTCGCTCTAATGAAAAACTGCCGCGTGGTTTTGACCGATTCGGGTGGGTTGCAGGAGGAGGCCACGTACCCCAGATCCGAAAGCCTGTGCTCGTGCTGCGCAGCTCGACGGAGAGGCCGGAGGCCGTGCTCCACGGCTTCGCGCGCGTCGTGGGCACGAACCCGGTTGTGGTGCTGGCGTAGCTGGAGAGGCTGCTGGGCAGCGGGGTGCGGCTGCCCGAGCGGTCCCCTTCGGCGACGGTAGTGAACATATAGTTAGCTAGGATTCTTTGCAATTTGAAGGAATATTTCAGGAGTATCAGGCTGCGGTGAGGATCGTGGACGTCGTAGCTTCCAGGCTGCGCGGCGCGCGCCGGCCCGCGCCGCGCTCGCGCTGCTCGAGTCACTGGTCGGCTTCGTCGGCCACTGGGCGGTGGTGGAGCGGGACCCTGCCCGGCTGAAAGCAACCCTCAGGGGGCTGGCCGACGGCTTGAGTGGTTTCGGTCGCGTGGTCGCTCGCGGAGCACCTAGGTTCGGGGGCCACGAGGCTGAGGCCCAGCCTCCACCAGCTCATCGTCGTTGTGAGCGTGAAAGCGGGGGAACCCAAGCTTGGGGCTGTGGAGAGGTGGGGGTAGCGCGCTCAGGTACTTGGTGTCTCGTGGGGACGCAGGTGCAAGGGTGCTGGCTAGGAGCGCGTGCTTGAGAATTTACATTGACGAAAAACTTTGCAGAGATGCAAAACTTTTAATAAGGCATGCTAAGCCAGCATACTATGCTTAGGCGGCAAGTTTTTCAGAAATATTTTCGATATATAAGAATTTTATTTGTATCTAGGAATTATTTTAGAAATTGGTTTTCATTAGGATTAAAAATATTTTTGAGTAGTAAAGGATTCATCTCAATTGATAATGTTAAGTGCATATGCAGAGATGGTACTATCCTTGATTTACCACCTAAATTATGTACGTTATTACTCTTCGGTTTGTTTGACGGTTTATTTAATGTCATTAAATGTAACAATGAGGTTGTTATAGCGAGAGATTTTGTTATTCCTTTTAAAGAGCTCTTAGCTAGTGAGGCGGTTCTGGGCGCTCTTAAGCACGGATGGAGTTATGATGTGGCTCGAGGCTTCTGGTTTAAAGATGATGTTAAATTTAAGCATATGAGGAGCTATATTGACGAAGTATTTGACTATGAAGAGCATAGAAATGTTGAAGTTGATGGTAAAGTGGTTGTTGACGTTGGGGCTGGCTATGGCGAGACTGCTCTTTACTTCTTGAAGAGGGGTGCTAGGTATGTTATCGCTGTCGAGCCTTGCCCGGAGGTTTACGGGGAGATGCTTGAGAACTTCAAGCTGAACGGTGTTGAAGGCAAGGTTGCGCCGATTAACGCTGCACTTTCGAGCACTCGCGGTAGCGCCAGCATTGAGTGCCCGAGTGGGAAGGTTACCGTGGGCACAATCACTCTTGGAGACATAATCGATAGGTTTAGTTTGCGTGGGGGTGTTTTGAAGATGGATTGTGAAGGTTGCGAGTACGACGTGATCCTCAACGATTACGAGCACGTGAGGCTGTTCGACGAGGTGTACTTCGAGTACCATGCTCACATCACGAAGATCCCCGTGCGGGTTTTGCTCGAGAAGCTTTCGGAAGATTTCAAATGCGAGATCGTGAGCAACAAGGAGTTTTACAGGAGACACGACTTTAGCGAGAAGCTTCTCGGACTTGTCAGATGTGTTAAAAAAAGGTAATTGCGCGCTGTAACCTGTGTTTCTCAAGTGCTGGCCGCACGCGCTGGGGGTTGGGCTTGAAGCTGGTGTGGTGGGGGTGAGGGTGGGCGTGTTTTGGTCGTGAACGCGCTCGGCGGTTGTTGTTTTCGCGCCGCGCGTTTCGCCGTCTTCGGTGCTTGCTGGTTTGCGGGTTGGTTTTGCGCGTCCCGCTTTTCCGCGGGTTGCGGCGCCTGG
>JAJHRM010000309.1 GCA_020832965.1 Thermofilum sp.
GCTTAGTGCTGGAGAGTCTTTTACTGACACTCAGTCCTTTAGGGTTCCTGACAAGATCTCTCCAGGCCAGTACTTTGTAACCGTTTTCATAGACGACAGCTTCCAGGTTAGCGAATCAAATGAGAATAACAACATAGGTAGTAGTAACCCATACAAGGTAAAGGTCGAATCATCGATCAGGGAGACTCAAATAGTCTCACTCAGTACGGAGAGAGAAACCTACTGCATGGATGAGATCGTCAAAATCCTCTTCACGATTAAGAATACTGGCAACGTCAGATTACACCTTCGAGTAGTCTTGGAAATTAAAGATCCAAGCAACAAGACGATTTACGACACGCATCAAGTAGGCCAAGACAAGGAGTACTGGCTAGATCCAGGACAGCAGATCTCAGACTCCTTCTCTTGGAAGATACCCCGCACAGCTCCTCCAGGAGTCTACAAGGTCTTGATGAGCGTGAGGGACTGGGACGACTGGAACATGATCTACGACTACAGGTGGGGAGGCAAGCCAGGGCCAGAGTTCAAGGTCTACGCCCTCAGAGTCAGGCTTGATTCCATAACCCTCAATGGCCAGACTCTCTCTACTAGCAATCCTGAGCTGAGGGTTGCCCCGGGTTCGAGGATAACTGGGACAATCATGTTCACAGTAGAGAACGTCCAGCCCGGAAGCTGGATAACGCCAGTCATATGGGTTACGAGCTGGGAGAGGGGTACTGTTGCTGATGGCAGGGTAAGGGTCGTAAGCAATAGTATATCGAGCACTCAGCAGTTCACAGTGAAGATAGATGTAACAGCACCAGGAGAGCCCGGGACGTACTACATAGGCTTCTTCGCAGGCTGGATGTACAGCCCGGACGAGGTGGCCAGCAACGACCACCCGCCTAAGTATGGAGATGGTGATGACATCTGGGATATGAAGCAGTCTGACTGGGAATCGATCTTGAGGGATGGTAGGGCACCTGAAGATGCTATCTATGGATGGCCAGGAAGGGCGATAAGAGTAGTCGTTGAGAAACCTTCACCTCAACCACAAAGGGGGAGTCTAATCGTAAAGGTTATAGATGCCAACTTTGCCCCAGTCCCTAATGCGGAGGTCAAGCTTTACAAGTGGGGCGAGGGTTTCATGTTGTCTGCACGGACAGATTCTAGCGGGAAGGTGACTTTCAGCAATTTAGAGCCTGGCTTCTATGCTGTGACTTACGTACCTTCAACGCCGTGGGAGCTTAGGCGAGTAGATGGAAGCTATGCTGGAGTCCTTGAAATAGTTGGTCTAGCCCCTAATGGCGACTTCCTCGTTGAAGTAAAGCCTGGGGAGAATGTTACGTGGGTCGTTAAGGAAGCTGTTCTCACAGTCTCTGTGAAGGACCAAGACGGCAAACCGATTAGAGATGTGGAGGTGAGCCTATACTTGTGCGCGTCTAATGATGAGAAGCTCTTCTTAGCTGGCTCAACTCAGAAGACGGGCGGTTCTGGGCTTGTGTTTTACAGGTGGCTGTCGCCAAACTTCGAGTATTTGCCTAAGTACATTGTGGTTGTTAAGACGCCAGACATTGAGAAGAGCGTGGAAGTCACGTTGACTGGATTGGAGGAATCTGGTGGTATAAAGAAAGTGGAGATAATCCTCCCATCAAAGCCGACTATTCGAGGCGACATGAACAGGAATGGGGTCTTAGATACTGGGGATGCTACCATATTGTTGAGGAAAGTCGTTGGGCTAGAGCCTACGACGCCTGAAGACATCATGATAGGCGACTTAAACGATAATGGAGTACTGGATACAGGAGACGCGACAAAAATACTTAGGATGGTGGTGGGTCTAGAATGAGGGGTTTCAGAGGCAAGAAGCAAGGGCTTCTCGCAATCTCCACGATGCTTGCAATTGCTCTTCTCGCTACTATACTTGTCCAGACGTTTGCACTACCCGCTGGTGAGAGGGTATTCGTTGGATCTTATAGAGTTCAAAAGGGCTCTGTGGTGAGCGTCGCTGTAATCGTGAGCAACGCGGAAAGTGTGGCTGGAGGCTTGGTTAAAATCTCCTTTGATAGTTCGGTAGTCGAGGCTCAAAGAGTCTTAGCAGGGGACTTTGGAGAACCGGTCGCTAATGTGAGGAATGACAAGGGCTTTGTCCACTTAGCAGTTGCGCGTCCAACTGCTGTTGGGAAGCGCGAGGCAGTGCTAGCAGTAATAGAGTTCAAGGGGGTAAGGGAGGGGAGGACGGAGCTGAGGATTGAGAGTGCTCAACTCAATGACGAGAAGGGGAACTTGTTCACACCTAGCGTCTCAAACGGGCTAATAGAGGTCTATGGAGGAGCAGTTACAACTGTTGTCAGAATTGGATCAGTTGAGGGGAGGCAGGGCGAGGTCTTAAAAGTCCCCATCACGATCTCCAATGCTACTGGAGTTGCTGGCTTCCAGCTCACCATAACCTTCGAGCCATCGGTAGTCGAGATAGTCGCAGTTCGCAAGAGTGAGCTGACGAAAGACTTCCTAGTCGTAGAAAACATAAACAACAAGGAGGGCTGGGTGAAGATAGCTGCCAGCTCTCCTAAGGGGATTAGCGGGTCAGGTGAGATATTGACCCTCGAAGTGAGGGTAGTTGGAGGGCTGGGGAGTTCGACAGCCTTAAAAATCAAGGAGCTCAAGCTAAACGACGAAGCTGGGAACCTCTTTGACGCCATCTCCAAGGACGGCTTCGTCAAGGTAGTTGGAGTGACTCCTGGAGTAGTCCTCAAGGCCTCAAACGCCTTCATTTTCTTAGGGAGAAATGGGACTTGTGAGATAAGCCTCTCGAGCGTGCCCAACGGGCTCTCTGGCTACGATATCGAAGTTACATTTACACCTCAGGCAGAACTTCCGCCAATAACAATTCCAGAACCATTTAAGAGAGCTCTTGAGAAGCTGAAGCCCACTATTGGAGACGTCATTGACGTTGTTGATGTGGAGTTGCCGAAGTGGGCTAGTCTCTCTGACGTCTCAATAGAGAATAACAGGGTTCGCATCGTGGCAGTTGACCTCAATGATACAGTTCGAGCAGGGGATAGGGACGTGCTATTAGCAAAGATATGTGTCAAGGGGAAGGCTGGAGGGGTCGTGCAAGTAGACGTGAAGGTTATTGAAATGAACGACGATAATGGAGAGCCCATAAAGCCCACCGTTACGCCGGGCTTCATAATAGTAGCTCCTAGACCAGCTCCTCCACCGATAGCCCCCAACCTCCCACCACCTCAAGACCTAGATGGGGATGGCCTCTACGAGGACGTCAACGGGAATGGAAGGCTCGACTTCGATGACATAGTCAAGCTTTTTAAGAACTACAAGCAGCTAGTGTCCTCTGAATGGGCAGAGTTCTTCGACTTCAATAAGA
>JAJHRM010000310.1 GCA_020832965.1 Thermofilum sp.
TACCTACACGTCTGGGGTTTCCATGAGGCAAAACTAGACTCAAACGCTGTGAAGGGGAGAGTGCCAGACATAGAAAGGATGATCTCAGAAACAAGGAAAATCATCTACGGGAACAACGATTAAACATATCGAACCACTAAAATTTATTAGGAGCGCGCGATATCTAGGGCATGTCCGCTTACGGGTCGTAGCTCACCCTCACCCCACTCTACTGCTCTCCCCGGCGCCTCAAAGTAAGGCTGTTTGAGGCGCCGGGAGACCGAGATCGGCCGCGCGAAACCTGGAGCTCCTCACCCTCAGATCCCGGTAGATCTTCAACCTCCAACCCACACAACCGCGGGAACGCTTTTCTAGCTTGCGCTGAGCGCGCTACCGCCCAAGCCTTTTCCACGGAAAGAGATTCGCTTTGACCAACTCAACAAAACCTCTCCCGCAAGCCCGCGAAACCGAGGTCGAAAACTTCAGCCAGTCAAGCCCCGCACGCTCCAACAAGAGAAACAGCAACGCGAAACCAGCACGCGCAGCCTGCCGAGCGCCCCAATCCGGGAAAAAGCGGGCCGCGCAAAAACTAACCTACAAACCAGCGGGCGCCCGAGCAGGAAACGCGCGACGCGCGAATCGGGCCGAGCGTGCTCACAACCAAAACGCGCCCGCTATCACCCCCACCTCTCCACAGCTTCAGGTTTGGGTTCCCCGACTTTCACGCCCACAACCACCACCGAGTTGTAGTCGAGCCGCTCGGCAGCCTTGAACGCCTCCTCCGGAAGACCGAAAATGCGGGGCGCCTCCCTGAGCGGGAGCGTGCTGACGATGCGGTCGGCCCTTAGGCGGCCGTTGATCAGGAACTCGTCTCCGACCCGCTTCACCTCCATTACCCACTCCCGCAGGAACCTGACGCCGAGCGCTTCGGCGCGCCTGTAGGCGGCCTCCCACTGCTTCACGATCCCGCCCCTCCTCGGGTAGTAGAAGACCGCCTGCTCCCGGTAACCCACCGTGGGGATGCCCGCCACCGCCCTCACGATATCCTCGAGCGAGGGCAGGGGGAGGCGGCCGGGGATGTAGACCCAGTCAGCGGAAATCTGGTCGAGCGGCCGCTTCCAGATCTTCTCGTTGTAGGGGATGAGGTAGTCCTCAGCCACCTCGCGCCCGAAGGTGCGGAGCAGCCACTCCCTGAAGTTCTTGGGCCGCTCGTCGCGCCGCTCGGTCAAAGCCCTGATGAGGGAGAGGCCGTAGCGGGCCCGCTTCTCGGGTGGCAGGACGTAGATGCCGTTCTCGAACGGGTAGGGGACGAAGGTGTCGTCGAGCAGCACGAACGAAGCCCTCTCGCGGGACACCCACTCGCCGCCCAGCGAGAGGATGCCCTCGAGCACGTCGCGCCTCCTGCTGAAAACCACGTGGCTGCCACCAACGTCGAACAGGTAGCCGCTGACGACCTCGGAGCGCAGGAGCCCGCCGCCGAAGTCCCGGTCCACGCAGACGACATCCACCGCCGGGTAGAGACTCTTAGCGCGGATGGCAGCCACCAGCCCGGACCAGCCACCGCCGAGAACCGCAAGGCGGGTCACGGGGATCAGCCTACACCCCACTCCTCTAGAACCTCAGCGAGGCGGCGCACGTCGTTTAGAAAAATGTAAGGTTCTTGAAGAATATACTGCTTAAAATGATAAAACTTCTTAATATAGTATTCGAAATTTTCAAGATAATTCTCGATTTTCTCCACATATTTACGGTAATCAATTCTACAATCAAAGTAGCAATCCCACTTAAACTCGCCTGGAACCATACAATCATCAAAATAGTAGTAACCACCATGATTGTTAACCACAGCGATATTATCAAGCGCTACAGCTTCGCGCAGCGGCCGATCCCTGCCCGGGTGTATACCAATGTCGAGGAAAATCTTAGTCCTCGACAGTATTTTTATCATGCGTTCCTTGCCAACGTTCGCAAGCTCAAATACCGTGAAACCATGCTTTCGCAGAATATTTACCAACTTGAAAGCCACAGGGTATGCCTTCCTACTATTCCACGCAATAGCATTAACCTTCCCATAATACTTGACCTTCATAGCATTAGTCAAAAACTCTTCCTCTATCGGCTCATGTACCATAATGATATTTTCATCGCATATACCCATACTTCTTAAAAACTCAATAGCATACCTCGATTGCGCCAAATGAAGATCTGCATTTGGTATAGAAACAATCTTTCTATCGATAAGCGATTTCGCATAAACAGCATTATAGGAATGTCTATAAAATGCCATTTTTCTAGTTAAAAAACTATACAGTATATAAGGATCTAGAGTATATCTTTTAACCAAATATGAAATGCAGTTTAGCTTACTAGGCTTATAAGAAGACAATACATAATTATCTACAGCAAGCCAATAAATTATCTTTTTACTTTTCGTGAAAGAAGTTATTTGTTGAATAGCAGTTTCCGGTGTTATAATAGCATTTTGTTTTTCGTCTTTAATATCTCTTACAGTAACCCATGGACATCCATATTTTCTATAATTAGGGTGTAGAGGATCGCCTTCTACCTTACCGTAGAAAGCTACGATAGCGTTAACACCGTATCTTCTTAAAGCGTTACAAAGCTGAAACAACGCCGTAGGTCCACCCGTATAAACCCCAGCTGGAGCAACCACATAAACCGCCATACGCCTTGCTGTCTCTTTTCACAAGAATTAAAAATCTAACGCGCTGCCTGCCAACACATAACCCAAAGCATCGGAGTCATGGAGTCCCCCGCGGAGGCGGGAAACCTAGCTTTACAGGCGAACGCCGAAGTCGCCAACTAATAGCTCCCCCTCGCGATCCTGGCCAGCACCCTCGCACCAGCGTCCCCGCGAGACAGCAGGTACTTCAGCGCGTTCGGCAGCGTCGCGCGGAAAACCGGGTCACGCGCCACCTTCCCCGCGTAGGTCTTAAGCAGCGCGTGCGGCTTCAGCCTGAAGGGGGCCTCAACGAGCCCGCCCGCCACGAGGCGGCAGGCCCTCAGCAGCTCCACCAGCGCCGCCTCCACGCCGCACTCTGCCGCCACGCTCCAAGCCTCGCCGTCCAGCCAGCTCCAAGCCACCAGGCAGTCCATCAGGAGGACCAAGTGCTCCTTGTAGACCGCGTGCGCCGCCGCGACCGCCACCTCCGCCCTCCTTGACAAGCCGCGAGCCGGCACACCTCCTAGCTCCACGTCCTCCGAGCACTCGCGGAGCAGCCTCCCGCCGTCCATGTACACAACCCACGCGAACGCCGGCTCCGTGTACAGGTCCACGATGAAACCCCTCCTCTCCAGCGTGACCGTGTACGGCTCGGCCACGGCTATGCGGAAGCCCCGATCGCGCAGCGCGCGCAC
>JAJHRM010000031.1 GCA_020832965.1 Thermofilum sp.
CCCCCTGTCTATCCTTCACAAGCACCAATCGTACCTCCTTACGAGGATGAGATCAGGAGGCTAGATGAGGATATTTCACACTACGAGAAACTAAAACGAATGCTTGAAGAACGCTGGGTAAAGGGGGAAATACAGGAAGAGGAGTACAGGAAAAAACTCACCGAGATCGAAGCTAAGATAAGCGACCTAAAGCTTAAGAAGCAGAGAATTGTTGCCCCCCTCAGGTAAGGGGATTAACATGAGCTTAAAGGTTATAGTAGGTATCATTCTCGCAGTTCTAGGTCTGGGTTCAGGAGTTTGGAGCTGGTTTTTAGCAGGGCTGAGCGGACCCCTCCCCGCAGTAGGGCTAATAATGTTTCTCATAGGGCTTTACCTGATAATTTCAGGCTTACGCAAGCCTAAAACAACTACAACAGACATTGTAACGGCAGGTCTAGGCTTACTCGTCGGCTACGCCGCTGGCAAAGTTGTTTATGACCAAATCCAAAAGTTTTTCGAAAGCAAAGAAAAAGAAAGGCAGCTCACCTATGAGCAGATTTTAGCTCTTGAAAGAAAGGTGGATGAGCTGTACCTCCAAGGAAAAATGCCCCCGGAAAGGTATAATAGGTCTAAGCAGCTTATAGCTCAACTAAAACAAAAGTACTCCGCGTCATAGCAAAAAATTTTTATCTTACTGAGTAGGAGTCATTAATGAGGGTGGAAAAGTGTCAGAAGTCATCGAGCAACTCATCGGAAAAATTGTCGTAAAACTTTTCACCGAGACTGCTAAAGGAGGTATCTACGCCGCCGTAGCTGAAGCAATGAGAGGTTTCACCCCTGGAAAAGCGAAAAGCCTCTCCGAGGAAGACATAAGGAACATTGCTAGAATAGTTGCAGAGGTTTCCAGGGGTACAGCTCAGCCTGTTGACGAGGCAAAGCTTCGCGAAATAATTAGAAGCGAGCTCCAAAGAACACTTGGGGCAAAGTGACTCGTTTATAAATTAATATTTCTCCACCGGTAAAGGAGTTTCTTAAGTAAAACAAAAGTTTTTAAGTTATCTTTGAAAAATTCTAGCATATGAGCTATGAGCGCACACTAATTCTTCCAGAGGCTTCTACGAGTGAATATGGTGAAGTTGCGGAGGCTCTTTTTGAGGCTGTTAGAGGACGTGTCTCAAAGGAGCTGGAGAAGTTTAGGGCTCTGAGGAGCCATGTTAATGACCTCGCGAACAGGGTTCGCGAGACTGAGGACAGGATTCGTAGCAATGATGCCTCGTTGAGGTACTACTCTGAGAAGTTTAATAGGATGAATTTTTACTTCCCCGTCGCGGCTTTCTTCACGCTGATGATGCTCCTCTTGTCATTTTGGCAATCCTTCTTCATTGTCCTGTTCTTCACCTCACTCGTTGCATGCATATACGTTTACTCGCAGTCTTCCGAGGCCCGCAACCAGATAGTCAGGATCAGTGGCGAGAATGAGAAGCTGCGCGCACTGCTCGGTGATCTCTCCAGGAAGCTTGAGAAGGCTAGGGGGGAGCTCAGCGGCTTCAGGTTTCCGAGGGTGAGGGTGGAAGCATACAAGATGTATGTACCTGTGGGCTTCTGGGAGTTTGACGGGCGCCTCGTTGCCATCAGTAGCTATGCTGAGGGCGTCCCGGTGGAGGTGAGGGTTATTACTAGCGGGGACGAGGTTGCGAGGATCGCTGGGGACGTCGCCAGGCTGGACCAGTTCTACAGGGACTTGTTCCTGAGGGAGAGGATTGAGGGGAGGAGTATTGTTGAGGCTTTGGTGAAGTTTAACCTTTGGGAGAGAGTTGTCTCCTTTAGGTCCCCTGAGAGGGTCATAGTAGAGGAGGTCTCTAACGATGTTGAGAGGCTGAGCGGGCTTGTGCAGGAGTGGAGGGGCTCCCTGCCGCTAGTGTCGCCGGAGGAGGGGAACCTAAAGTTCTTCAGGGATGCTCTCTCGAGATCCGTAGGCGGCTCTAGACCTGCCTGCGCTGTGGAGGAGTTGGAGTCTTCGCTTAGCGAGAGCTTTAGCTTGCTGGAGGAGCTCAGGTCTGCCTGCGAGATCCTCAGGCAGGTTGAGGACTTCGCGCGGGAGGCCCGGGAAGTGCTTGCGGTGGCTGAGAGCTACAAGGACGTTTTTGAGCGCTTCCTGGAGCTGGCCAAGTACACCGTCCCCCTGGAGCCCCCTCTAGGGGTATTGAAGAGAGTTTACTGCAAGCGCTGCACCGACATGGTTGTTGAAGATGTCGTGAGCAAGCTGGATCTCTTGAGGTGGATCGACGTCAACATTCTTGGAGGCGTGAGCGAGGACTCGGACATCGTTGTAGCGCCTGAGAAAGTCAGGGATGAGGCTAGGCAGTTTGTCGGCGACATACGGTTGCTCGTTTTGCGGCGTGCCCCCCTCCTGGGCTTAAGGGAGGTGCCTGAGGGCGCGGAGGAAGCCGTGAAGGCTTACTACGAGGGTTTAAGGAGGTGCTCTGTGAGCTTGAGCGGTGGGGATGAGGGGGTAACGCTCTCCCTAGACAGGCTAAGCGGCGAGCCCGCGCTTAGGTGCGAGAGGTGCGGCGCTCGCCTGGATCCCGGGCATACCTACTACGTCTCCACGATTGTCCTACCCTATGTCAAGGCTTACTTTGCACTGCTATACGAGTACATTGAGAAGCTGTTCACAAAGTCTGAGACCATCAGGCTCTCGGTCAACAGTGCTAGGCTCTCGAAGGACCAGAGGAAAACAACGCTCGGCATCTACGAGGACATGGTTCACGAGTTCGAGAACAGGCGTGAGGGTATGGCTCGCGAGCTCGAGGAGCTTAAGCGCTACGAGCAGAGCTTGCTCACGATAATGTCGCTCCTCGGGGTAAGTGAAGCCGTCCTTGAGGGTAGGAGGGGTGATTAAAGGTGAGTTCCCGGCAGGTTGTTGTGGAGCAAGCTGATCTTTCAAGGCTGGAGAGATTAATTGAGAGGCTAATCGAGGAGTCTAGGAGGCACTCGGAGAAGATTCTGGCAGAGCTTGAGAGGAATAGGAGCGAGATTAGGAAGAGCAGGCTGGAGGTCTTGACGAGCTTTCTTGGCTCGGAGCTCGCGAGGGTGAGGGCTCGAAAAGCTTCGCTTGAGCAGCAGCTCGCCTACCTAAATAGGAAGTTCCAGGAGGTGACGGAGATCTACTATACGCGTTTCAAAGCTGTACTCATCGACTACTTGAAGAGCATAAGGGACTACTCCAGGCAGTTCCTTGAGATGGCGGAGCCGGAGTTCAGCTCCCTGAGGAAAGTTAAGGCGCAGGTGGAGTTTGCCGAGGAGTTCTCACAGGAGCTGGAGAGGAGGTATAGCTGGATTAACGAGGAACTGGTCAGCGCTCTCGTGAACGTGGACCTGGAGGCGAGGATCAACGACATGAAGAGGCTTGTAGAAAGCCTCGAGAAGCTGCAGGAGCAGCTCGTAGCGCAAAGCAGATCCTACAGGGACCTGCAGGGGAAAATCGAGAAGTACAGCTTCCCGAGGGACATCGCTAGGCACGGGACAGTCCTCTACCTGCCCATCGTCGCGGTGAGGTGCGAGGTTGGAGGTGAGGAGGCGACTTACTACTTGGGTCCAAGCGTGGACGCACCAATAGTTAAAAGCGTCCTGAGCAGGCCCCCAGCGCTTGACGACAAGTACAGGCTTCCACCAAGCGAGGTGGACATCGATAAGCTGAGGAAAAAGCTGGCAACCCTCGCCGCCGACCCGCAGGAGAGAAGTCTGCTCGAAAGCGTAGAGATAGAGGTGGTTTAATGTCCATAGTGAGGAGGTTTCCGCAGAGCGACAAGCTCTCCTACGATCCAGTATCGGACACAGCGATCCTGCTGGGGGACTTCGTCGGCGCAACGCCGGTCGTAGGCGTCAGGAAGGCGGAGCTGAGCGGCGGAGCGATCCTGCTTAACGAGGTTCAGGCATTCGAGGAAGTATTGGTGAATCCTGGCTGCATCGTTAAGGGGAGCATTTCAAGCCCGAGAATAACCATATCGACCAGCGGCGCTACGCCTACGGTCATCCTGGGAGACGTCTACGGACCAAGCTCGCAGAAGAGGGAAGCCGCCTCGCTGCTCAGGGTTCACGGCGACGGGGAAGCCCTCATCCAGGGCACAATCATCTCGGACAGCGTCGAGTTCTCAGGCAGGGTCACCGTGGTTGGAGACATCTTCGCACTCCAGGAGCTAAAAGTCGAGGGGCCAGCACTCATCATGGGGAGAGTCATGGTTGGCTCAGAGGAGGCCCCCGGTCACGCATCCCTCTCCAGGGCCACAATATACCAGTTGTTTGCTGCTGGAGACGTTGTGCTCGGAGACGGGGTGACCCTTATCTCACCCGTTGCAGTCGCGAGGGGCGGCAGAATACTTTGGAGGGACAGCTCGGGGGCTGAAAAACTCTTCTCTGAAGCAGAGACTTCTTTTGTCCGGGTCTTCAGCTTCCCATGCCTCTTCTGCCCAAAGGTTCGCAACCCCCTTCTCTGCGAAAAGTACCTGGATGGGGAGTGCGACTCATTCGAGTCTCTAAGGAGCTTCGACTACTCATTCGTTAAGGATAAGAACATGTCTGTGCTGAGCTGGATGTGGAGGGCTTCACCCACGATAGTTGCCCAGAATCTTCTCGCAAAGAGTATGTTCACCATCACGCGCTCACTTTACAACCCGCGCGTAGATGCAGGCTCTAGGAAGATCAGCGACGTACCATATACGGAGTACCCAAGCTACATTATCCAGGAAGCTTTGACAAGATTCCGAGAAGCTGCGGGGACATACACTGAGGTAGTCAGGAAAACCCTCTCGGATCTGCTAGAAGACTACTACAGGAAGACTGGCAAGGAATACATTAGGTGTCCGAAGTGCGGCGTTCCTAACCCAGCCGATGCGAAAATATGCATTTACTGCGGTGAAGCCCTAGGTGGAAAAACTACTTGAAGTCCAGCTAAAGGCTCTCTACGACCCAGGCGAAAAAGTCCTGGAAATAAAGAGCTACAGGGACGGCTTCCTAGCCCTAACGGAGTCGTCCAAGCTACTTTTCTTCAACCAAGTTGACAATTATCGATTTGCAGACCTCGGTCTAGGGTCAAGCGTTTTCCAGTACTCATGGGAGAAAACCGACAAGCTTGCAGCACTATCCGAAGATTCTCAAGGCACAACAATCACACTGCTCAATGTGGATTCTGGGGAAAAGTTTTCAACACGCGTATCGGACAAGGTTTCAGGTATCCAGTCGACAGACTACGGCGTACTCTACTGGGGGCCAGCGAAAACTGGCCTCTTTAAGGGGTACATTGCACTAGCCTCGCCGAGTGGGGGGTGGCGCTTAGAAGTGCCAATGCTTCAGACAGCCTCCAGCTGGGGAGACGTCGTATACGCTGCAGCTTACAATGGGAAGATTTACAGGGCTAGGTTCTCACCTACGCATGCTCCAGCTTTCTCAGAGGTCTCCAGCATTGCTGGGAGGGTCAGGAAGATAATTCCGCTTGAGTCTACTGCCCTAATCGTAGGCACAAATAAAGTTACCATTATGGGTCCAGAGCCGAGGACCATAGACCTCGGCGAGGAAATCCTATTGGCTAAAGCAACCGGTAGGCGGGCTTTCCTGGCAACGGGCAACTTCACACTCCTACTTGACCTTGACACGTTTTCTGCAGCTAGGCTCGACACGGGGAGGGTCTTCGACATAGACGTATCCGGCGATACAGCCTATGTCCTCACCGGTGACGAAATTATAGAGCTGACCAACGGGCGTATTACAAGGAGAATCTCACTTGGAGGATTGCCTGCGACTATTCTAAGGGCTGGAAGGGACTTTGCACTATACTTCTTCCAGATACTGGCTTACGCCACGGTTGAGACTCCACAGATAAGCGCAGTCGCCAAGCTAGTCGAGGTGAGGGATACGGGGGAAGCAGTATACGAGGTGGAGGCACTCGTAAAGACCCCCTCAAGCCTCAAGCCGGTCTCCGGAAGAGTCACGCTGATGATCGGGGACGAGAGGCTCGAAGGTCAGCTGGATGAAGTGGGGAGGGCAACGTTCAGAGTAGAGGTACGCGAGCCTGCAAAGCTGAGCGTCGCTCCCGCTGCTGGGGAATTTAAACCTGCGGAGCTGGTGCTCTCGCCACCCAAGAGGAAGCTAACAGAGCTCGGCAAGGGCGACGTCCTGGTTAAGAGCGACGGCGCAAGCTGGTACGTCCAGGAAAAGCTTGGAAGCGGGGGCTTCGGGACAGTATACAGGGTGCTGGACCCCATCTTGGAGAGGAGCCTAGCCGTGAAAATCCTGCCAATAATAGGCGAGGGAGAGGCAGAGAAGCTGAAGCCCCTCATAGAGGAGGCATGGTTCCTCGCTCAGGCCTCCCAGAAGCTGAACAAGGAAAAGAAGATAGTTGTCGAGATGCATGGAATCGAGAAGTTCACAATTGCCGACTTAACCGGGTCAAAGAGGGGAACAATATATGGCCTAGTCATGGAGTACGTCGAAGGAGGCTCCCTCGCGAGCCTCATAAGCACCGGCACCGCGCCCATAGAGCTGAGGATAAACATCGCGGTCGCCCTTGCAGAGGCGCTAGCAAGGTTGCACAGGGAGGGGATAGTACACGGGGACCTAAAGCCGCAGAACGTCCTACTGAGGCAGAACAGACCTTTACTAACAGACTTCGGGACAGCAAGGCTCTTCAAGGCCGCTGGAGAAATCCTCCCAATCCTCGCTTACACTCCGGCATACGCTCCACCAGAGGCGCTCGCAAAGATGATAACCGACAAGTCTGACGTTTACTCCCTTGGCACCATGCTAATAGAGCTGTTCACAGGCGAGCTACCAGCACCACAAAGCACAAACATACCCGCGAGGGCAGTCGAGAAGATCAGGAGAATAAGGGGAGGAAACGCCCTCTGCGACCTCATAAGCCGAATGAGGCGCGAAAAACCCGAGCACAGACCAACCTCCCAGCAAGCATACGAAGAAATGGCAAGAATACTTGGCCCACCTCCATAAAGGTCTATGCCACGTCCAAGAAATGGTAACACTCTATCTACAGTCGG
The DNA here is from genome assembly GCA_020832965.1 of Thermofilum sp. The sequence goes on from JAJHRM010000031.1 coordinate 7,029, forward strand.
AGACCGCTAATAAGGTCTTTCTCGGAGCTATCTTGCCTGTAGCTAAAAAGCGCGTGCGCTAATACTTTCAATATTAATAGTAAGGAATAAATTTACCTTTTTTAACCTACCAAGTGAATAACCATGTATAAAAAGCAACTTTTCGCCTTTACTTTGCTATTATTCCTCCTTAGCATTTATCGCATAGAAGCACTCGAGTATGCTATGATGCCAGGACCCCCTCCATCTGGAAGGTGCTCCATATGGGCGAGGGACTACGAGATACCATTCCAGGGGTCAACGTATATATACTTGTGGTGGGAGGACGTAGGGGTTGCAAATTACTACCTTGTTCTATACGAAGGATACCCCGATGGAACTTTAAAGAGATTCCCTCCATCAGGCTACTATGGCCCGTACCCTGCCCCTGGACCCAACAGGGTGCTCGTGGGCAGTTTTTATGGTGATGTTCCTGGAAAGCACATGCTCTACTTCCAGGTGTACACGGAGTGGGGGGACCTCATCTGCACGAGTAACACGATAACCATCAACGTAGTCAAGGTGAAGAAGCCTTCGTCGATCACGGTCTCCGTTTCGCCGGCTAGCGTGGAGCGTGGAGGCTCGGTCAGCATAACCGGCTCAATTAGTCCCGGGGTTTCTGCACGCGTGACCTTGAAGATAGTCTCCCCCGATGGGAGCACTACGGTTGTGGAGGTTGACGCCACCAGTACAGGTAGCTTCAGCTACGTGTTCAGCCCCAATAAGGTGGGGAAGTGGAGCGTCCAGGCGAGCTGGGCTGGAAACGAGGACTACGTTGGAGCCACTAGCGACTGGGCATCCTTCAACGTTGAGTCTAAAAAGTACTCCGTATCCGTGAGCACGATTCCCGGCGGCTTGCCAGTCGTTGTCGACGGGGTCGAGTATAGGGGGAGCATGGTTTTCAGGTGGGACGAGGAGTCCTACCACACGCTCTTCGTCCAGAAAGCCCTCCCGGCTGGTGAGAACTCCAGGTACGTCTTTAAGCGGTGGAGCGACGGCGACACAAGCAACTCCAAGACGATAGTCGTCACGGGCTCGGCAAGCTACCAGGCGGTATTCGAGGTGGAGCACATGGTCTCTGTACAGACAGACTACGGGGACGTGACCGGCGTCGGCTGGTACTCAGAAGGCTCGCAGGCAAGAGTAGCCCTCAAGGCTACAATAATCCAGCTCGACGAGAACACGCGGGTGGTCTTCACAGGCTGGACGGGGGACGTTAAGGGCACGGACTCTGAGGTCTGGGTCAAGGTGGATAAACCATACAGCCTAAAGGCGCAGTGGACAAAGCAGTACAAGGTTAGAGTTACCAGCGAGTACGGGACAGCCGTCATCGAGGGTGGAGAGTGGCAAAACGAGGGAGCCACAGCCAGCCTTAGAATAGACCCTACCCGGACAGGTTTCCTAGTGGAACAAGTATTCTCAGGAGTAAAGGTTCTAAGCGGCAAGTGCACAGTCCAAAGCGTAGACCAGGCGGCTGGCAGGGCAACATTCACAGTAGAGGGGCCATGCACACTAAAAACGGAGTGGACAACAGACTACACAAAGCTAATCATAGCCACCGCGGCCATAGCGGGTCTCGCATTTTTCCTAGCATTCACTATGCGTAAACGCAAGCCACCACTACCCACATACTTCACGTCCAGCACCGAATCCTCCTCGTAAAACCAATACTTTAATTTTAAATGAATTTTTTACTGATATTTTTCTCATTCACTTCACGTAAGCATGACTCCTAATCTATAAGAAGTAGAGACAAACTTCGCTCTTTATATATGAATTCCTCTACTTACAAATATGAGGCAAAGCCTAGGTGGAAATTTTTAACATCACTTTCAGAAACTCTCAAGCATATCTCAAAAGAAACAAGCAACCTTAAAAGAGACAACCAGTGTTGCTAGCCTAGTTTTGCTCCGCACCTCCAGCAATATTTTGCCCCGGGCTCTACCTCTGCTTTACAGCTTGGGCACTTTTTATTTTCCTTTTTCACATTCAGCCAGACAATCCTAAAGTCCTCCTTTTTTAGAGACTTGAGAACCACCTTTACTGGAACCTTTCCAATCCGTTTAGCTCTCACTGGGATCTTTACAATGGATTCTTCTGACAAGTTTATGTTTCCAGGATTTATCCAGTCTATATCTCCCTCAATAGCTATGGAGGCTCTGCCCATGCCTCTAACTTTGACCGCTAACTCGCTCCACTCATCAATGAAAATATCGGTTGAGTCAATATCCAATATGCTTGGAGAAACAAATTTCTCGATTAGCTCGGCAACCTCCACACGCCCGCTCTCTTGGGCCAAGTCTAGGGCAGTCTTCCCATCGTTGTTCCTAATGCTTGGATCAGCACCCTTCTCCAATAGCAACCTAACGATGCCCACGTGGCCGTTAGAGGCGGCCTCATGTAGAGGAGTGAAGCCAAACATATTCCTCGAATTGGGGTCAGCGCCCCTCCTGACCAATAGCTCAACAACGCTCAGGTTACCCTTGCCGGCAGCTACGTGAAGCGGTGTAGAGCCAAGCCCGTTTCTTGCACTTAGATCAGCGCCACTATCAAGCAGCAGCTCGACAACGCTAACGTTACCGCTATCAGCGGCCTCGTGGAGCGGCGTAGCCCCGTACCTGTTCCTGGCATTCACATCTGCACCATGCTTGACCAATAGGTCAGCGACGTGGACATGCCCTCTAGCGGCGGCTATGTGCAGAGGAGTAGAGTCATCATTATTCTTCGCATTCACATCTGCATTGCTCTTGATTAACAACTCGGCAATAGATGTGTGACCCCTAAAAGCAGCCCAGTGGAGGGGGGTTGCACCATAATTATCTTTAGCATTTACGTCTGCTCCGTTATCAATCAGCAACCTAACTACATCGGTATGGCCATTAAAAGTAGCTGTATGTAGAGGAGTAAACCCATTATCAATTCTAACATTCAAGTCTGCCCCAAACTTTATCAGTGTCTTAGCGATATCCAGATATCCCTTCTCAGCGGCATAGTGCAGAGGCGTAAATCCATTATCGAGCTTAGCATTCGCATCTGCCCCATGCTCAAGTAGCAACTTAACAATATCTATATGACCACTTTCAGATGCTAGGTGTAAAGGAGTAGCACCATTACTCAGCTTCACGTTTACATCGGCCCCCCTCTTCACCAAAAACGCGGCAATCTCGGCACAACCGTTTTTAGCAACTATGTGCAGAGGTGTCCAACCATTTTTATCCTTCGCGTTGACATCTGCACCCCTACTTATTAAAAGTTGAACAATTTCTGCATATCTATGTTCAGCCGCAATATGTAGAGGAGTTCGACCTAAGCCGTCTCTTGCATTAGGATCCGCACCACCTGCTAAAAGCTTTTTAATGGTGAAAGAATCTCCTATCGCTGACGCTTCTAGCAACATGTTATTAATGCTTACAGCGCTCATCAGGATCTCCCTTATCTCGTCACACACAATGCTTCCTTAAGCTTCTCAAGCATAAATCTGGGGCATTTGAATGCTTATAAAATTTTTCCGATGTTCTGAACCAAATGCTGGGAGCTGTCCTTAGGGGATGATGCTCCAAATGCTTTCTCGAGCATAGCTAGCAACAGGATTCAAGACGGACGAATAACCACCTGTAGCATATAGGCGCCTACATGAGACAATCTTCAAGGAATTTCAAAAATGTCAATACAGCTTCAACCTTTTTTAATTCTATTCAGGGTGCGCGCCACAAAGAAGAATATTGCTCTTAAAATCATGATGAGTTGAAGAACTACTCTACGATTAATTCTCCGAATATTTATCTAATATTTTTGCGAAATATTTATAGCGTGAGCATAGTCAATTATAAGTTATAAGTAGAAAAATAAGAGGTGAGTGCAAAATGAATAATAGGAAAATGGACGACAAGCGCTCTGAGGAGCTTTTTGAGGCTGTAGAGAAGGGGGATATCGCCGTGGTCAAAGGGCTCATAGAGGGAGGGATAGATGTGAATGTGAGGGACAAAGACAATAATACACCCCTACACGTCACCAACAACCCTGAGGTAGCAGAGCTACTTTTAAAGAATGGTGCAGACTTGAACGCTAGGAACAAGGATGGCTGGACGCCTCTACACAGTGCAGCTTATCACAATTGGGCAGATGTTGCTGAGCTACTCATCAAGAATGGTGCAGAAGTGAACGCAAAGGACAAGTATGGCTGGACGCCTCTATATCTTGCAGCCCAACAGGGCCATGCAGATGTTGCTGAGCTACTCATCAGGAATGGTGCAGACGTAAACGCCAAGGATAATGATGGCTTTACACCGCTACACATTGTAGTAGCTTATTTTGGTCATACCAAAGTTGCAGAGTTGCTTATAAGGCATGGTGCAGACGTAAACGCTAGGGAAAAGAATGGCCGGACGCCTCTACATAGTGCAGCTTTAAACGGTCGTACAGACGTGGCGGAGCTACTTATCAGGCATGGTGCAGACGTAAACACCAGAGATGAGTTTAGGAATACACCACTCCACTATGCTGCTATTCACGGCCAGGCAGATGTAGCTGAGCTACTGATTAGTCATGGTGCAGACGTAAATGCAAGGAACAAGTATAATGAAACACCACTACACTCGGCGGCCACAAGGGGTCATTTGGATGTCATTATGAAGCTGTTGGACAGGGGTGCTGATCTAAGCATTAGGGACGACCGTGGCAGAACCCCCCTAGACGTTGTAAGGGAATGTGATAATGAACTATGGTTCAATATTATGATCGCTTTAAAGGAGTTATACAGGAAGGAATAACAAGGCTTTCTTGCATCTTAGACAGATCTATGTCATTTTCGTCTCCGAAGCATTTTGCCGATGAGATTTAAGCTTTTCCTACCTGGCTTCATCTTTGGCTAAAAAGTAATACTATAACGCGCGCTATACACCACTAAAAGAGTTAACGAGCTATTCTAGGTCAGTTGTGCCCCGCAGTTCCAGCAATACTTTGCTCCTGGAATTATATGTGCGCCGCAGGCTGGACACCTTGCAACCTTCTCGTCAACCTTTAGCCAGACAATCCTTGAAGCTCTCAAGCCCGAAGACTCAATACTTACCTTGAGGGGGACCTGGCCACTTTTTCTAGGCTTGACCGGGATCTCTATAACAGATTCCCCCGCAAGTTGTATATCCTCGGGATTTAGCCATTCAATATCTCCCTCAACTTTAATGGTTGCTTCTCCCATACCATTAACCTTAAGAGTCAACTTGCCCCATTCCCCAGCAATAAGGCTTAAGGGTTCTATCTCTACTATTTGTAAGGTTTTGCTCCCGAGTGCCCTCTTTGTGGTAGATGTTTTAGCTGTTTTCTTCGAAAATTTTTCTATTAAGTTGGCTATATTTGATAGACCATTTTCTCTCGCAACATCTAGAGCAGTTTTTTGTTCATTATCCCTTACATTTGGATCGGCACCTTTTTCTAATAACAATTTGACAAGAGATAAATGTCCATTGAAAACTGCAACGTGTAAAGGCGTCCATCCCTCTTCATTTTTAGCATTAATGTCTGCGCCATGATTTATGAGGAATTCTGCCATGTCTAGATGACCATACGCAACGGCAACATGTAGCGGAGTGTTTTCCGCATTATTTCGGGCATTTATATCTCCTCCATATTTAATCAAGAGCTCTGCCATTCTTACATCGCCAATCCTAGCAGTCCAGTGAAGAGGTGTCTCCGCAAATTCATCCCTTGTATTCGCATCTAAACCTCCCTCCAGAAGCCTCTTAACCTCTGCAACGTCCCCTTTCTTCACGGCCGCGAACAACTTATCAGCTAAAGTCACATATTTGTTGCACAAAAATAAAACTTAAACTTTTGTTTATTTGCCAAGAAAAAAGAATATTTTTCAACTGCCTAAAGCATACACACATATAGAAACATCTCCATAAATAGCTACTACTAGTCCAGAAAATTCTTTAAGGAGGCTGGGTGCACGCGCAGAGCGAGAAAACATGGAGATATCTACAAGAAGACGAAATAGAGCTGCAACTCCTAGCCTAACGACAAATAAAAAATAAATGCTTTGACGATTACTTAATAACTGATGAGTCTAGACGAGGAGCTTTTCATAGCAGTTAAGAGTGGGAATGCCCCCAAGGTCAAGGAGCTCCTGAGTAAGGGAGCCAACGTGAACGCCAGAGATGAGAGAGGCCATACCCCGCTGCACTACGCGGCTATGGAGGGACATGCCAAAGTCGCCAAGTTGCTTCTCGAGCGTGGTGCGGATGTGAATGCCAGGGATGATATGGGCTGGACCCCGCTACACCACGCGGCTGCGGGGGGACATGCCAATGTCGCCAGACTTCTTCTTGATCACGGAGCAGATGTAAACGCCAGAAATGAGGACGGCTGGACCCCGCTGCACCGCGCAGCCTTTGGGGGACATGTTGATGTCGCCAGGCTTCTTCTCGAGCGTGGAGCGGACCCCAGCATCAGAGATGAGGATGGTAGGACTCCTCTAGACATTGCCCGGGAGCTGGGGAGTGAGGAGGTCGTCAGGGTTATCGAAGAGTTCATGAAGCAAAGGAAGGGTGTAGAGGTCGGATCTGTGGCGCCCCAGGAGCCTGCGGCTGTTGCCCCGAGCATTGTTAGCTTGGAGTGCCCGGGGCTCCGCGCCGGCAGGTGGGGTAGGCTCCTCGTCAGGATTCGTGGCTCGGGCACAGCCACCCTAAGCCTCGAAGGTGATGTAGACTGGCTGGATCCCGGCCGCGTTAAACTATCGGGAGAGGGTGTGGTGGAGGTTCCCGTGAGGCCGAGGGTTGCTGGCGAGGTCCCAGTGAGAGTAGTTGTCAAGTCCTCAGGTGGGGAAGACGCCAAGATCACCTGGTTGAGGGTTGTATAGAAGGCTGGGAAGTGCCCAGCCTGCGGAGCACCCGTTGAGCCAGGAGCTAAGTATTGCTGGAACTGCGGGGCAAAACTAGGCTAGAGACTCGCCGTACTCTGTGTGTCTTGTCTTTTGCACTAACTATAATTGTTATCTTCCTTGTTGTATAAATTCTTCTCTCTTTGTGGCTTTCCTCATTTTTACCCATGTTTCCTTTTTTTGTTTCATCTGATTAAAGATTTAATGGGTCTGGCTACGGCCTTGTTGCTCCATTCGATACCTGCGGTTCTTCGTGTTTTGCTATAAGAATCTTGATGCCTTCGTGTATAAACAATTTGGTCTATCTGCCACCCGACGCCACAATATAAAGCTTCTTTCCTTTTCATGGCTGTCTGAATCTCCTCTTTTTGAAGCCTGTTTATCGACATTAACATTTTTTCTATAGAAAACAAAGTAAGGTTTCCCAATTTCGACATGCAAAATCTTTTAATTTGTATGCGGAGTACCTATACTTGTTGGATAGTATGCTTGGTCCAATTAAATTGAATAATAAATTTAAAGTAAGCTTTCTTTTAATCCTTATTTAAATTATCAATTTCATAAAAATTAGTACTCAACAGCCGAATTGGATCGAGCTTATCAGAAATGGAGATTTCTCCGCAGGAATCCTCTATTGGAATCTTTCTCCGCGCGAATTTTCGCCGTAGGACCCACTGACATACATTCCTATGTAGGGCCGTTTATTGGACCGCAGATAAAGGGCGACAACGCATTGTTGTTCTCAGTCAAAAAACCCGGAGTTTATAATGGAAGTCTTTCTCAAAGTTTTTATTTTCCTCCCACTGAAAAAGCTACTCTAACCTTTACAGTAATTAAATCTTTATGGGAGGACGTTAAACTCAAATTGCTTATTTTTTGGGATCAAGGATCCTACGATGTGACTGGAAACTTGAACCTTAAGGAACTCTCATCTACTCGAGCATACGATAACAAGCACTCGGGAAGTGTCTATATCTATAATCTTACATACGATTTGTCTGACATTGCAAAGAGACTCGGTGGTAGAAATGTGACTCTTGTAATTCTTTTTTCGTTGAGAACAGATTATTATGCCGGTGAGATCTATTTTGACGATATTTCTGTGAAAGCACAAAGCAGTGTTACAACAAAAGGTTCTCCCCGACTAGAGATATCTCACAACTTCCCTAGCAATGTTGATTCAGGGAG
>JAJHRM010000032.1 GCA_020832965.1 Thermofilum sp.
GCGCGCGACCAGTGGGGCGTATTTTATCTCCCAATAGACGACTTCGAGGCAGAACTGCCAGAGCTCGGAAAAGCACTCGACCACATCCAGCAGAACCACGGCGAAGTCGCAGCAGTAATCCCAAACATAGGCCTCACAAAGGCAAGCCTACTACTCGGAACCTCCTTCCAGGGAGTCAAAGGATTCGCCATAATATACAAGAAGCATAAGCCTTAGGTTCTTTGAGTATCAACACATGCCCGAAAAATACCTTGGGAGACCAAAGGACAGTTCGTAAGTACTCTTGAGACTCTCTCCAAAATGTGTTAGCACCTTTCCTAGACGTCACTCCTCTGCGTGAATAGTTTGCGCGCCAGTGGCAACGGAGCTCTAGGGATGTGACTGTTTTTAGGGGCTTTCAAGCTCGGCTAGGAGTTGCTCCCATTCTCCGACTATTCCTGGGCTGCATCTTCTCTCGCGCAGTTATACAGTGAAGCATGCTTAGGACACTCTAGCTCATTCTCCGCCTCTTCAGGATGACCACTAGGGCTACAACTGAGATTGCTATAGCTACTAGGGAGAGCGCAGTGGCTACAGTAAGAAGTGCGGGGAACTCCGCTGGGTAGCTTGTGGGTTGCTGTGCAGGTAGAGGAGGTTGCTGGGGCTGACTAGGTTGCTTGGGTTTCTCTATGGGCTCCTCTTTCTTTACGCAATCAACACTGAAAATTATGCCGTCCCCCGGCTTGGCCGTTGCGAAGCCTGGACGGATCGTGCACGTGTACCCGGGTGGGTTGCTCAAGATCTCTGCCCAAAGGTTTACCTGCGACGCAACCTGGAGGGTAAAAGTCTCAGAGCCACTCCCGCTTTCCGAGCCGCTGACCTCGTCGCTCCATCTAACGCGCCACGAAGCGCCGTAGGGGTCATTGATGCTGACTTTCACCAGCCCCGCAGGGCGAGTGTACGTGATTACTTTGCTATCAGATGAACCGTCGGACGACACATCAGCTTGTATCGTATAAGTTCCAGGCTTCTTCAGAAGGATGGGGCCGAAGTCTACGCGTATGTCTATAGGGGAGTGCTCCCACTCCTCAGGTATGCTCACCTGCTTCATGAAGTCATAGACCAGCTTCCCGCCCCAGTAAACCCTAAGCCTGAACGTACTCCAGGATGATGGACTACTTAAGAATACATGGACAACGATGCCACCGAGGTCCCTGTGCTCCTCAACATTCACGTCCTTTATCCTCGGTAAGCACAGGCACTTGACCTTACTCGCCTCGTCTAAGGGCATGTTCGAGCCGAGGATATCGATGCTCTGAACCCATATGGTGCCGCCACCCCTCGACACGTATAGGGGAAAACAAAGCTCGTGTAGCCCTCCTCCACTTCACTACTCGTAATGTTCAGGTAGACCAGTCCGGGTCCGTTAAACGAGGGAAAGCACCACACCCACTTGTATCCGGTTGAGTAGTATGCTAGCCAGCATGCGGTGAAAGGCCCGTACTCCAGCGCGCTAACCACCACTCTGAGCTCAAAAGCATGCCTGGGCTTGGAAGTCTGATTCGATCCGGCAGCAGGCGCTAAGGGCACGATCTTTACAGCCTTTAGGAAGAGGCTCGCAAACTCCGCTGGTGGTGGGGATACGCACTCCGGGTCATAAAACGGTTCTGCAGGCTGCTGGAAGGACGTTAGCTCGCTCTTCCCTCTGAAAACCGCGAGTGCCAGGGGGCTCAGGAGCATATGTAAGGCAACTATCACTAGCAGAGTACGCAGAACTCTAGCCACAACAGACTAACGCTGCGCGATAGAAAAACCTTACTGCTGAATATCTGCGCACCACTGGAAAACGGCCGTGCGCGCTGCGAAGAAGCAGCCTGCAAGTTAGCGCATCTAGGCTACTTGGCTGTGGCGCTGGGATATACTACCGCGTGAAACAGTCCCACGTGCTGCAATTCCGTCACGTGAACGCGGTGAGCGGTAACTGTTATTCGGGTGTCGGCGCAGTGAAGATCCCAGAAGCAAGTGAAAAGGAATTGAAAAGCTGTTTTGCTAAGGTAAACTGCAAAGGAAAAGGGGAGGTTAGCTTAACCTAGCGCGCGGAAGCTAATGAATATGCTTGAGATCTTTCTCTGGGATTATTGCAAGCTTATTTCTCTCTAAATCAACTTTTGTCCCATCTTCGTCCCTTATTCAACTTTAATTTTCGGTATTTTCTTGAATATGTCGTCCTCTAGAATTTCCGTAATTTTTTTACGATCGCCATCAAAGATTCTATCTCGATGAATAATATCCCTAAAGATGATTACATTTATTCCCTGATCTTTAATTTTCTTTATTTGTTCGCTACTATTAACATTGTAAACAACGAGATTTGGAACAACTCTCTTGCCGTATACCTCTTTTAAGATAAACACTTTCCTTTTTATTTGATCGATAGTTTCATCGATTTTATCCGTATGTAGTGTAACCTTGCATTCATACATCTCAATCGTATCCTTTCCTTCAAGTATGCAATCAATCTCCTCTCCGTTAATCCGAAGATTTAAATATACCTTACCCTCATGCTTAGACTCATTCAACCAATAATAAACTATGTATTCGAAAATCTTGCCTTTATATCTAGCTAAGAAATCCTCTAAATGACTCTTTATCTCTGAGAAACTTACTCTAACATGCTCTCCAAGGAAAATTTCTTCCCAAACTATGGTGTCAAAAACAGATCCCACGCATCTTTCTTTTAGGTATTCTTTGAATATTTCCTTGTCAATACTAATCTCCTCAGCCTCAACTAAATCTTTAGATATCAACTCATCTATAATTCTCTTCGCCTCTATGTAAAGAGACCCGCCAAAACCAGAAAAGTCGGTCGCGCAATTATAATAAACAAGCCAGCCTGAAAGATCAAAATTAAGAGTCGATGAAGGAATAAGAACAGCAAAGCTGTAATAATTTTGATTGGGACCTACAGGATGCTTAAATATCTTTACCTTTACTTTCTGCTTATCACCAAATTGTTTGCTTAGTTCAACTAATCCAAGCAATGTGGGAATAAATGCTGGGACTCCACTAAAAGTAGAAAATGCACCATGAAGAACATGTACCTTGTACCATAGCAAATGATAATCTAACTTTTTCTTCAAGGATTCCCTATCTTTTTTGTATAAATACTGAGGACTCTGAGGACTTTTCTCAGATAAAAATAATTTGAAAACAGATTTGTCAACAGAGCCAGGCGCAAGAACAAATAACGTATTAAAGCCTAAATCTATTCCAAGCTTAGCTTCAAAGGGCCTAATTATTTTGAACTCAATAACTAGGAAAAAGTTATCTAAAGCAAGCCATTCTGATGAGGACACGAAATTATTTTTATTATTTTTCAAGATTTTAGAGGAAATGATTCCACTAAAGAGATTTTCTAGTGTTTCCCCTGAGAAAATCGAACTCGGATTATGCATATTTTTCAGCATTAATTGTTCGAATGAATCTTTATCAAGAAGATTAAAGAATAAATATTCTAATGTGTATGCATAGCCTTTGAAATTTTGATTAAGAGATTTCCATGTAATGGTACTTTTAGTTGATGGTGGCAAGGTAAGCCCGCGAGGAAACCCATTAGCAGAATCCACCAAGAATGCATTAGCGTAGAGCAATGTTACACCTTTTAAAGCCTCCTTCTTGCTAATTTTGCGAGTCACACGAGCTTTCTCGTACAAGGAATCAAAAATTTCAAAGAGAGGTCTAAGTTCTTTTAAAGCCTTATCCAGCTCATCCCAGCTCTTCGCCCGGCGTATCCTACGGCTCAAATTCCATATATTCTTGAGAAAAATCGTCTTTTCACAAGTATGAGGAACATCCTCTAAATTCACATCTACGCAGTACATGACTCTGAAGAGCACGTCATCCTCTTTAAGCCCCAGAGCAGAATCTGCTACAGAATACAACACAAGCTTAAAAGTGGTAATGAGGAACAATTTATAACCTTCTAAAAATTCTTCGCTATTCGAGATACCATGGTATTCTCGTAGCCACGTCTTAAACGCAACGCTATTTGACACAATACGTAAGATGTTGAGAGAAGCCAATACCTTATCTATGCACTTTGATGAATCTTCTCCACCTATGCTATCTATTTTTTCTCCTTCAGCCATATTTCTTTGCTCAAGAATTGTGAAATTAAACTTTACTTTTTCTCTTTTATTCTTTAAACACATCGAAGCGAGTGATGACTGGAGCATGCTTCTCTGGCTTAAAGTTTTTAGTTTATAGGTCGAGGAATATCTTATCGGAAATGCGCTAAAGACTTGTTGAAGAGCTTGTTAGGAGTGTAGAGACCTGTGAAAGGTGCTAGGGCTTCACTGGGATAAATATGTATAGCAAGTCTTACCTGGAGTTCGAGGTGTATGCAGAGCGAGTCCTAAGAGATTTAGGTGTGAGTTTACAGCTGAGAGAGCGCGATGGAGGTGCTCAACAAAGGGTAGCTTTTCCGAGGTAATGAAGACTATTTCCACTATATTTCTAGTAACTATCAAGCTTGTGAACTTCCTTTTTACCGCCTTTTAAGCAACCTGCAAATCACTCTTGAGAACAAAGGAAATTCTGGGAAGAGGCTAGAAAATGGAAAACAAACCTGGAAACAGCTGGGCGGAGTGGTTCACTTTCCTAAAGGTGCCAGTCCTAAAGATAACCATAGAAGACCAAGTATTATTCTTTTCACCCACCCGCAGGATCAATACCCCAGGCGAGCTACTCAAAGTTCTCAAAGAAGATGCCTGGAGAATTATAGATTCGGGGAAAGCCTACCAAGCCAAATTTCACGAGACAGCCCGGCTATTCGACTACTTCAACGGTCAAGAAGTCCCAATAAGCGTAGCAGTTTTAACAGCAGAAGCCGGCTGGAAACAGCGGAGAGAAAAGAGTAAGCAATTACCAATCCAATTCCATGTAACACTCAACGACAAAATATGGAACAAAGAAAAAGAAATAACAAGCCAAGGCCTTATCGAGATATACAGCGTCAAAACGGAGGTTCGCATTGCCCTCTCCCAAGGTGTCCCAGGATACCGAGAAGAAACCATAGTTGAGAGCAAAAAGCTTGTGAGGCTACACGGGTTGTTCGCCAACGACAATGAGCCATTCACACTAGAGGACGACCCTATTTTAACTGAACTCCTTAAACAAACAAGCCTTAATAGTGATGTTCCCCGTATCAAACGTCGGGGAGATAAGAAAAACTTGTCTGGCTATATGGATATCACTTTCTTCATAAAATAGTAGCAATCAAAGATCATTAGGACAAAATATACATGTGATCTTCAAGGGAAACCTAGGTCAAAATTAAAAGACGCATTATCTCATGGTGTTTTGGGAACCCTGCAAAGAAGATTTTTAAATAAGTTTCCTAGGATAATTATTGATGTTCGATAAAACGTCAGTTGCTTCTATCCTTTGTAGGAGAATATTTGAGTCACCCCTTTACATTAAAAGCAATGCCTTAGAGGAGGAAAGAAAATGAGTGCACAAGTAAATTTCCCACAGCTAGACATAGACAGGGTAGCAACATGCATCAAGAATGCAGTCTTGAGGGCAGGCAACGAGGAAGAAGTAAGAATGGGCGTCTCGAGGTGCATAGAAGACGAGATTCTTAAGCCACTAGGTATAAGTCAAATAGGCAGATACGAGTACACACTTGTCTCTGGAGCCAGAGTAGACGCACTATACGGCCACGTAATAATCGAGTACAAGGCCCCCGGAAAACTAACAACACCCCGCGACGTACAAAGGGCAAAAGAGCAAGTCATAGGATACATAACAAAGGAGGCTGGAAGCAAACAGGAGTACAGCAGGTACCTCGGAGTAATCATTAGCGACAGGATAGCATTCGTAAGATATGACGCTAGAACAGACACGTGGCTCCTAAGAGGTCCCTACGACATCAGAAGAGAATCCATCATAAAACTCATCGAGGCACTCAGGGGCCTAAGGAGAAAACCACTAGACGTTGACCACTTGGTTAGAGACTTTGGTCCAAAATCACCAGTAACAATGAAAATTGTAAAAATTCTCTACAAGAAACTCTTGGAAACAAAAAATACAAGAACTAAGATACTCTTCGAGGACTGGCTAAGGCTATTCAGACAGGCAACAGGATACACCCCAGAGGAACTAGAGGAGCTCCCACAGCTTGCAAAAGAATACGGCTTGGGAGGCAGCGTACAATACGATGCCCTTATATTTTCTATCCACACATACTATGCACTCTTGCTGAAACTTATAGCAGCTGAGATAGCATATCTCTACGGAGCAGGAAAGTTCCTAAAATCATACATTGCACAACTAGACGATTCATATGCAAGGGGAGGAGTAGAGGAACTCAGAGAAACATTGAAAGAGCTAGAAGGAGGAGGCATTTTCAGGAAACTCTTAAGCGTAGAAAACTTCCTCGAAGGAGACTACTTCTCATGGTACGTAGACGAACTCGACAACGAGCTCGGCGACGCAATTTCCCAGCTTATCAGACTCCTATCAGACTACGAGGTCGCCACACCACAGCTAGAACCCGAGTTCGCAAGAGACCTACTCAAAAGACTATATCAAAACCTTGTCCCAAGCGAACTGCGACACAGGCTCGGAGAGTTCTACACACCAGACTGGCTAGCAAACCTACTCCTAGACGAGGTAGGCCTAAGCATCGAAAACCTTGAACGACTAGGAAGCGAAGACCCCCTGAAACCACTAGAGCTCAGAGTACTCGACCCAGCATGCGGCTCAGGCACATTTCTAATCCTCTACCTAAGCAGGCTAAGAATGTATGCAGAAAACCACCACATGCTAGACCAACTCTTACACTATGTCCTAGACAACGTTGTGGGCTACGACATGAACCCCCTAGCAGTGCTCACAGCCCGGACTAACTACCTCCTGCACATAGCCGACCTCCTCACTTATGCAAGCGGCACAATAGAAATCCCAGTCTACCTTGCCGACTCAATAATGCTCGAGAGAAAAACAGACACAAGCTTCTCAAGTAGCTCAACCTACACTCCAACAACTACCTATGTTTTTAGAACCGTAGTTGGAGACTTCAAAATACCCGCATCACTCGTTCAAAAGGGATATCTTCCAAGCATCCTCTACGAGGTTTCAAAAGCCATGGAGAGCAAATATACTGTCAACAACTTTACGAATAGAATTAAAGCCTACTATACTCTTGATGAAAAAGAACTAGAACTCTTAGTCAGTTTCTATGAAAAACTACTTCAACTCGAAGAAGAAAAGAAAAACAATGTCTGGGTCGCAATCATACGGAACGCTTTCGCACCAATCCTGCGAGGCAAATTCGACTTTGTCGTAGGAAATCCGCCCTGGATAAACTGGGAAAACCTACCTGAAAGCTACAGAGAAATGAGCAAGGATTTATGGAGAATCTATGGACTGGAAAAAATAAGAGGAAAAACTGGATTAGGTAAGGTGAAGAGGGATCTAGCCATGCTATTTCTTGCAAGAAGTTTTGACCTCTATTTGAAGGAGGGCGGCAAGCTGGGCTTCTTAATGCCATTTACGGTCTTCAAGGCTCAGGCAGGTGCTGGATTCAGAGAGTTTCTAGCACGTAAGACAAAAATAAAAATCATACATGATCTAGTAACACTCTATCCTTTCGAAGGAGCTGTCAATAGAGCATCAGCATTGGTTGTGGAGAAAATCTGTGACCTTAGCATGGAAAAAATACCAGAAGACAGAGAAAGAGCTATTCAGGACGCTTACAATGCAAACATAAAGGGCGTGTTGCACGTGATATGGGTTAATCCAAGCGGAAGACCTATACCCACAGACACCTCTCTCTATGATGTACTCAAGCAGACAAGAAGATATAACGCCATCATGGTTCCCATTGAGCCCCATAAGCCTGAAACTCCTTGGATGCAGATCACGCAAAAAGCTCTTAACACTGCTAGGAAGCTTTTAGCTAGGCAACAGTTCTACGAAGCGCATGCGGGGGTCTATACAGGTCTAAACCAGGTTTATTACGTTCAAGTTGAGGGGACAACTCCGGATGGTAAATTAGTCATTACAAATCCGCCGGAAACAGGACAGAAGAAAAAAGTTAGACAAATAGATGCAGTGATAGAGCCTGATCTAGTTTATCCCCTGATTAGAGGTAAAGACGTTAAAAAATGGTATATAAGTTTCCGAAGCGCGCGCGCGATACATACAAATATTTCTACACATTTTTCAATGAGTTAGTCAATAGAAGCGGTGAACCTTACAAATCAAAATTGGAACCTTATAGAAAATTACCCTTAAAGGATGCAGAAAAAATCGCCCCACCTTTTTATTGGATTTTTAATGTGAAACCCAGTTTGTCTCTGTACAAAGTTGTCTGGAAGAGAATAGCTGGGGCTATTACTGGTAAAGCAGTTAGTTTTGCATGTAGCGTTATCGAGCCCATAGAAGGGAAACCTGTGATACCGGATGATAGTACAATCTTGGTGGACGCAGATTCCCCCGAGGAGGCTTACTATTTGGCTGGGTTTTTAAATTCTATTATTTCTCGGACTATAATTTCATCATATACGTATGAGCTAAGGCAAGAAACACATATATTAGACTTTATTAAGGTGCCAAAGTTTGATTCAAATAATTCCACTCATTTGAAAATAGCTGAGCTTTCAAAGAGAGCGCATGAATTGGCTAAATGTATTTATGCCGAGAAAAGGCCTGCTTATTGTAGTGCCATTGATGCTGAGGATGAACTCAGAAAAGTCGAGAGAGAGCTTGACCTGGCTGTGGCCCAGCTTCTTGGGCTTTCTGAGGATGACTTGAGGGAGTTTGAGAGGCTTTATGCTATTTTGTCTGGGGAAGAGTTACCTGTTGAGGAAGAGGTAGAAGTTCCGCAACATCCAAATGTGAGTATTTTGGGCACTGTTATTAAGCCGGGATTACAGTCCTTTGTAGAGGTTAATGTTGTTAATCCTAGTGGTGAGGAGATCGAGTTTCACTATGAGTTTCCGTGGGGTAGCGGCTCTTTTAGGCTTGTTGAGGGGAAGTATAGGATAGATGTGCCTCCCTTGTCGCCGGGCAAGTACAGGGGTGTTCTAAGGTGGGTTTGGCGCGGCGAGGAGCAGTCTAAGGAGGTTGTTGTCGAGGTTGAGGAGCACGTGGGGCCTAGGAGGCCTAGGACGCTTATGGGTCTCTAGGTGGCCTCTGTGAGTGAGCTCTATAACAAGGTTTTGAAGTATTTTGGGGACTATGCTGTTGATAAGAGGCTTGCATATGAGCTTGAGCTTTCAAAGATTCCGAGGTACGTGGCCGAGTACCTAATTGCGGAATTTAAGGGTGAGGGGGGCGACTGGCAGGGGAAGCTCCGGAGATTTATACAGGAGAATTTTTATGAGCCAGAGGAGAAGGAGCTAGTAAAGCATGAGCTTGTGACTCAAGGGACTGTGAGGCTGGTCGACGAGTTGAGGGTTTTTGTTGACATAGTTTCTGAAACGCATGTGGGAGTTATTCAGAGCCTCGACCTCTGGGCAGAGGTCCCGGTAGACATTGTCGAGAAGAATAAGGCTTCTCTGGTCACAGGGATGTGGGGGCTCATAACGTTGTCCTTGTCCGTCGGGGAGAAGGAGGTGTTCGGCAGACCTATAAACGCGGTGGTTGTAGATTTCAAGCCTTTTCAGTCTCCAGAGATAGACCCCAAATTGCTGGTAGAGGCTAGGCCTTACTTTACCCTGGACGAGTGGATTGAGGTTCTTATCAATACTATTGGTCTTGATCCAAGCGTGTATAGTCCTAGGCAGAGGATGCTCTTCCTTTCTCGGCTTATCCCCATAATTGAGTGTAACGTTAATTTTGCAGAGTTTGGGCCCAAGGCTACGGGAAAGACTTATCTTTATAGGAATCTGAGCAATTATGTTAGGATTATTTCTGGCGGGAATATTTCCCCCGCAATGCTTTTCTACAACTTAAGGACAAGGGTTCCTGGAGAGCTCGCAGTCAAAGATGCAGTTATATTCGATGAGATTAGCAAGGTTAGGTTTAGCAACCCAGACGAAATGATGGGGAAGCTTAAGGACTATATGGAGAGCGGTATGTATGAGAGGGGGGACAAGAATGTGATGTCTGATAGCTCGCTGGTTTTCATGGGAAACATCACTGTCGAGGCAAGCGGGTCAGGCTACGTGCCCGTAGAGGATCTGACGTATGTCCTCCCAGAAGCCATGAGGGACGCTGCATTCATTGAGAGGATTCACGGCGTTGTCCCGGGCTGGGAGCTTCCAAAGATTTCGCAGGCAAAGTATCATCTTTCAAAGGGGTACGGCATAGCCTCGGACTACTTTGCAGAGGCTCTTCACTCTATGCGGAAAGAGAGCCTGGGTAGCCTTGTGTCCCAGCATGTCGAGCTGTCGGACAATTTCAAGATTAGGGACGAGAAGAGTTTCAAGAGGATGGCTAGCGGTCTGTTGAAGCTCCTATTCCCGAATAAACAGTTCGACAATAGTGAGCTCAAGGTGGTCATCGACATGGCCCTAGAGTATAGGCAACGCGTCAGAGACTGGCTACACAAGATAGACCCAGGAGAATATCCCAATGAGAAGCTCTCAGTAAAAATTGTTGGCTGAGGCTAAATTAATTCATTTTACTTGTCATATCTTCGGCAGGTGTCTTCGTTTACTTAAACCTATGCATGTATAATGGACAAGTCTCTTTAAACTCGCAACCCCTGCACTTCCATTGCTTGGGTGACTGGGGTTCTTGGCCCTCGTCGACTTTCTTGAATGAGTTCAGGACGCGCAGAGCGTTATCTACATCTACGTTTGACTCCAAAGTCTCTGTTTGTTTTTCTTCGACTATGTGAATTTGCACTCTTTTCCTTTGTCTCTTGAAGAAGTAGCCGTAGAGGTCTGCCTGCGCGAGGGCTACGGGCTTGATGTAGTTGTAGAGGAAATGGCTACTCGTCGTCTTAAACTCATACACAAAGTCCTTTGTGATGCCGTCTGGCACACCCACAACGATGTAGTTGCTCCACTTGAAGTTCCACCTTATGGTGGGGTATTTTTCAGCTAGGAGTGCTTGAAGGACTTCTCCACGCCTCTTTGGATCCAGCTCTTCCACCTTGGGACACAAGAGGATCTCCCTTCCAGACTCCCCTTTCCCGGTTGCCTCCCGAAATTTTTCTGCCTCTTCTTCCAATAGTTTTTCCACGTCGCTGAATCCTATACCGTCTCCTATCTGAAGCAGCTCATCTACGCTTGTAGGTTCCTTTGAAACAAGCCCCAGCCGCACAGAATAGGTTATCCTGTCGTATAGATAGCTTGCAAAGAACATTAATTCATCCCTCCTACTCTTAAGAACCGACTTTACTGAACACCAGTAGTAATCAGCTATGTTGGCCATCCCCACAAATACAAGTCGATTTTCACCATATCCTAGTCTATGCTTCTCAAGCCTGAGCAAGTCCAAAAGCATCCCTTCGAAGCTCTCCTCGTCCAGGAGTCGGTACTTATCCCTAAAAGCCGACAGCAGGAATCGAAGAAAGACCCTGTCATAATCTTTTTCTTCGCTCACAAGGATTACCCGTCTATAATTTATGGTTCTCTCCTAATTAAACTAATCCACCTTCCAAAACGGCTCTACAATAGCATATAACCTCTCCCGCTTGCCTCGTATAGTTTTGCGGAGCAGATGAGAAATAAAAATAAATAGATCCTCAACGAGAAATGCTTTGAAGTTTTATGAATTACTGGACTCTTGTCGGCACGCTTGACAACTGGATGATAGGCATCGAGAAGGGCGTCTGGGGCGTCAGGGAGAGAGTCAGACCGCTGTGGGGCAAGGTCCAGCCGGGCGACAAGGTCGTCTTCTACGCCGTCAAGACAGGCGTCCTTGGCTATGGCACCGTCGAGGGCAAGTTTGAGAGCAGGGAGCTTCTCTGGCCCGAGGAGAAGGAGAAGGGCGAGCCGGTCTGGCCGCTTAGGCTCAAGATAAGGGTCGAGAAGGTCTATAGGGAGCCGAAAAAGAAGCCAGGCAATATGCTGGTAGGCTTCCCAATAAACAAGCTAGACCCAGAAACATTTAGAGAAGTCACAGGTGAATTCATCAAATAGTTTGCTTGTTCGCCTTCCGTAATTTCACAAGGCGTTTTTTGCATTGTTTAGCCTTATCCTTTGTTTATGAAGCCGTGTTCTATCCTTAGGTCTTCGTTTGTATCGTAATCTGTTATGTTCCGTATTTTTTGATAAATGTCTCGTCTGTTTTCGAGAAGGTATGTAGCATAATCGCATGCCTTTACTGGGTGCTTGGGCGTAGTGAAGATTATGTCAAAGATATACCATGTATCATTGATTTTGACCTCTGGCAAGGCGTGGTCAACATAGTCTCCTAAGACTCCAACGATCCTGGTTTGGCAGTGTAGGCTGTCTCTGAGGAGGCGTGTTAATCTTAGTGCGAAATCTTCACATGCACTCATTCTGGGTATGGGTCTACTTTTAGGACTGATATGTAGCCGCGGGCTTCGTAGAATTTCCTTGTCGGAGCGTAAGGCTGGTGGTTTGGGTCTCCGCTTGTCTTGGCTATGGTTAGTTTTGCGTGTCTAGCTCTTGCTATATGTTCGATGTGGCTGAGTAGCTTTGTGCCTTTTTGTTTGCCTTGGTGTTGTTTTTTACTGCTATCCAGAGTATCTCGGTGAGAACGGGTCTGAGGCTCATGGTTGCGCGCGCTAAGCCTTTTAGCAGATAGTAAAAGCACGCTCGCGCTGAAAACATCAGCTGTGTTACCTACAGCCTGTATAAAGCGAAGGCTTCGGGTAGAAAACTTTATAGGAAGGAGGCTTGAACAGTCTTAATTGGCTTGGCGGGAAAGGGGATAAAAATGAGGGATGTATTGCTATATTTTATTTATGCTACTATAGAAAATGTGAAGCTTTTAAGCTCTATTCAGTTAATGAAAGGCTTGTTTCTCATTAAGCAGGAGCTTGAGCTTAAAGATTTTTACGATTTCGAACCATATCTTTATGGCCCTTGTAGCTTCGAAGTTTATGGCGATCTTGAGATTTTGACTAAGGAAAGGCTTATCACACAAGTTCCTTTCGATGAGAGACGCAAGATCGCCGCCCAGCACGTCAGCACCACTCTCGACTTCCTAGGAGAATATTTTTAAGAGCTGGAAGTAGCTCCTTAACAAAACACGAGGTGTGGGAGCGTGGTTGGGTACTTCGAGGAGTTCCTGCTGAAGAGACAGGCAAACGCCACCAACGTTTTCCTCGTTGAGACATACGACCCCAAGCGTATCCACCAGTTCAAACAGCTCATCTTACAGTCAGCTCATTTTAGAGCGCACCGCAAGCTATTCTACGACCTCCAGAGTAACGAGCTCGTCGATTTCCAGACCGGCGCGCCCGCCCAGGATCTCTCCTCCTCCACCAAATCCTTCTTCGGTGTTCCGGATTCTAAAGTGTTGCTGATGCAGCTGCTGTCGCTGCTGAGGGGTAGACCCACCGTGCTCCTCATCTCCTACCTTTTCGAGCGGTTCACCCACACCCTCAACCTCAACGACTTCCTAGTAGCCGCGAGCCACGACCCTATGCTCTACCGCCTCAAGAGCACAGTAGTTGTCTTCACGTCCGACGCAGGACTCTTCCCGCAGGCGGTTCGCCGGTTCGTGTACACGCTCTCCCCGCCCCCCTCCCTGCCCGAAGAGAGAGAGGCCGTCCTAAGGAGCATAGCCAGCGAGCTTTCCCAAGCCCTCGGTCGCGGCCTTAGGCTGACCATTGACGCTGACATTATCAGCGCGAGCTCAGGTCTCACGCTTCACGATGTGGAGACCGCGGCTCTTGAGAGCTTTGCGGCTAGCCGCGACTTTCGCGTTGAGGCTTTCACGCAGTACAAGATCAAGCTCCTGCGCGTGGCGGGTCTGGAGTACGTGCAGCCGAGCCGCGGCTTCGAGAGCGTCGGCGGCTACGAGTACTTGAAGAGTTACATCATGAACAGGGTCGTCAAGGTTCTCAGAAACCCGGACATAACCTCCAGGTACGGTCTGGGAATCCCGAGAGGCATCCTTCTTTACGGTCCGCCGGGCACAGGCAAAACGTGGTTCGCTAAAGCGTTGGCAAAGGAGGTGGGGCTGCCGATGATCATTGTTGATCCTTCGACTTTCTTGCGGGGGATCGTGGGCGAGACGGAGGCGCGTGTTAAGCAGATCACGCAGATAATCGAGTCCCTAGCCCCGGTGGTAGTGTTCATCGACGAATTCGACCAGCTCACTCTCTCTAGGCAAGCAGTCATGTCAACTGACTCCGGCGTAACGCGGAGGATGACGAACATGTTGCTGAGCTGGCTTGGAAACGAGAACAGGGAGTCGTTCATTGTCGGCGCGACGAATACCCTCTCGGACGTAGATCCTGCCTTCCTCCGCCCAGGCCGCCTCGATGAGGTGATCCCGGTTCTCTACCCTGATATGAGGGCGCGCGAGGAGATCCTGCGTGTCCACACGAGCATCGTTAGAAAAGTGCCAGTGAAGGACGTAGATTTGCGCGCCATCGCAGAGAGGACGTGGCTGTGGACCGGCGCCGAGCTGGAGAAGCTCGTGCTCGAAGCTGCCACCCTCGCTATGCTCGAGGGCGCTGAGGCCGTCACACAGCGTCACTTTGAGGATGCCATGGTCGCCATTGAGGTCAACACAGCCGAGCGCGAGCAAAAGCTGAAGAATATGATCCAGGAGCTTGGGAAGCTCGAAAACGTCAATAGGAGCCTCCTGAGGAGCGCCCTCAACTTCTTCATGCAGAGCGAGGTCTCGCGCGTCAAGGGGGTGATCGGCTGATGCGCAGTTCTCGCTGATCATGAACCCTAACATCGTCTTGCTAAAGAGGTATGTTGAGCTGAACGCGTGCTAGGTGAAGGGTGGTGAACCCGGTATTATTCCGATCACTAGGTTGAATAAGTGGATTTTAAGTTCTTCGCATCTTTTTATGGTTTTTGCAGATTTTGTCGCTAAATATGTCCTCAATGTATTTTATGCTTTCCAGAGCTTTTTCGTATAAGTATAGGTCTTGAGCTGCGTATAGCCTCGTCAAACCCTCCTTG
>JAJHRM010000311.1 GCA_020832965.1 Thermofilum sp.
GTAAGGCTGGCTTGAGGTATGCTGAGAGCCTATCCCAGACGCATCTAGGTATTAGGATACCTAGGTCAACGCTGCATTACTGGGAGGTTAGGCGTGGAGACGTGGTTGTGGAGGTGTTGAAGGCGCTCCTCAGGCTGCTGACCCACGTGGATTACGACTACTCGGTGATGGACTCGACGAAGTTTACTGATTGGCTGAAGGGCCTACATGAACTATTCATCGATGTTACGGCGAAGCATTACTCCCAGTCCACGCTCAGCTTACGGGCTCCGAGGTGGAGCTCGCTAAAGGGATACCTGAGGGCGGAGGGGTAATGCTTGGAGACGGGGCATTCAACGCGAGGCCCATCCTAAACACGATAGCATCGAGGGGATACATACCAATGGTTAAGAGGGGCTCTAGGAGCCCGAGAGGTTATGGAGCGAGGATTAGGGACAGGACATACGATGAAGCCCTATACGCGTATAGGAACGCCGGTGAAGGAATATTCGGAGCATTAACAGTGGAGCTCGGGGACAGGCTAAAGACGAGGAGGAGAGGACCAACGAAGACAAGAACACACCTAAGAATCATAATATACTGCCTAAAGATCCTAATGAGGTGGGCTTATGAGTAGTTGGACACGCCCGCTTTGGAGAAGTTAATATAAGAGCGTTTTGATAAATTCTCAGCATGAGCTTAGAAAGCTTCGTTGACGAGTTACACTCAATAGGCTTTCCTGAAGAAGTGATCGAAGAGGTCGTACAAAGCTTGGCGGACCTTTACGTTGCGTTGCGGATTCCCATAAAATACGTTGTTAAAAACCCCCAACCGGTCTTACACCTCCGAGGACATGAGGAGAACTAAGTACTGGCCCTACAGCGATGTCGTCGAAAAGATACTGGTGCAGTACAGCTACGCAGACACTAGCAGCAAGTACACAGTATACACTCCACAGAAGAACTGGTACTTCATTGCATTGACGGAGAAGGGCCTCCCCCTGGCTAGGGAGGCGTACAAGAGGAGGTTGGAGGCGAACCTTGACTTCGTTAAGAGTCACAAGAGCTTAGCGCCACTCCTTTACTTCGGCGCCTCCTTCGACAGTAAGATCAAAAGAGCATTCTTCTACAGCAAGCCCACGCACGAGATCGCTAGCCCCTATGTTAAAAGCATCATCGATGCTAAAATAGGCAAAGCACCGGAATCGCCAATCAAGAGGCGCACACTATATACTGCGCGTGAGCTATGGGAGATGATCAAAGGGGTATATGAGAGCGAGAGGCTGGACGTTATTTACGCGGCCTTCCACAGCGTTGTATCGACGAAAACCGCTGTGGAGGCGCTCAATGAGTTCTTCTCCCCGTTGCACAAGAGGGGGCTGGTGCTCCTCATGCCGAGCTATACTTCAAAAAGCGTCTACCCGGAAATGGAGCGCTGGATCGTGCCCTGGGAGCTTCTGGAGCTTGTGGAGACAGAGGCCGCAAGGCTGGACCCGGCGAAGCTCAAGAGCTTTGTGAGGGACTACGTGATGGTCCTCTTGTTGGCCCTCGCGGGGGAGGGTTACACGAAGGGGGAGCTCCTCAAGCTCGCTGAGATGATAGCGGGTGAGAACAGGGAATTGGGACTCTCTTACGACGAGCTGATGGAGGGCTTCCAAAGGTTCGTGATGGAAGTTAGCTCTACCGCAGGCTGCATCTCCGGTTTCAATGAGCTTGGAGGCCATGACAGCCCGCCCTTCCTAGTGCTTGACAGAGAGGCATTGAACAATGTCATGAGAGAGAGCCTCGAGCTTCTCGGCTCGAGAGCTCTCTTTCTCACTTAGCGTGGGTGCAGCTACATGCCCTCGCATAAGGTACACAGGCTGTGCGGAGTCCTAGTGGGGCTGCCGGAGGACACCGTAGCCTTTGTGGATGAGCTGATAGATACCGGGAGGTGTGGCGCCCACGACATAGGCCTCGAAATGCTGAGGGAACAGCTTAGCGAGCAGTTAGACATAAGCGCGGCGCTAAAGCATGGGGCGCAGAGGCTCTTCGAGTGCCTGCGGAGGCTGGGGAGGCTCGACGAGATGCATCTGCAGGCTGCGGCACTCCACTTCTTGCTGGATAGCGCGGACCGGAGGATGGAGTCGCTCGGAACGTGGGCCGCTGAAATTGATGCGGAAAAGTTCCTCTGCGAGTGCATCGACTGGGTGGAGGACAAGCTGAGGAGGCAGGCTTTCAGGTACTTCTTCGGGGAGGGACTCAGCGAGGCCTACACTCTCATAAGCTACATGCGCCTTCTCCTCAAGAAGCACAAGGCCGCTCTCGTCCAGTGCCTTGAGCATGTCGTGCTGGAGAGGAAGAGTAAGGGCACGCTCCAGCTCGGCCCCGGCACCCTCGCGCAGCTATTTTCCGAGCTTTGCAAGAGACACGGTGCGAAGTGCTTCTTCTGCGTAGGAAAGCTTGGAAAACCCCTACCCGCAGCCCCCGCAGCAGCAAAGGCTTACAGCCTGCTGAAGAGAGGTGAAGCAGTCATCATCGAGAGCGTGGACAGGAAGGTAGCTATTACAGCAAGCAGCTTGGAAGAGCTCTTTGAAAAGCTCCTCCAGCTCCTCCGCGACTGAGCGTAATAACACGCCGCTTGCGCGCGAGTGTGGAAGCTTGTCGCGTGCTATGAGCTTATGCTACGTTTTGCCCGCGGAAGATCTACTATAGGGCAGCCAAGGAGATAATCGATAGGGCTAAGGAGGTTGGCGCGACAATAATCGTGATGGAGGGCCTCGACGTCTATAAGGAGGATTTAAGTTCAAGAAAGCTTAAATGGGCGTATACACCGCTGGTCATATAGAAGGTTCCAACAAATACTAGAATACTAAGTAAAGCTCCATGGATTAAACGTGAGGTACATTGACCTAACATATGCTTCAAGCCTATGCCCGATGTGCAAGATGAGCTAAAAGAGAGCTCGAATGGGCGCAAGCTTAGGAGATGCCAGAAGTGTGAACCGGGGGAGGATGGAGACGTGATAGCGGTGAAGGATCTGGTGAAGCGCTATTACGAGGAGTACATGAACCCGAAACCATCAAAAACCTTTTGATTGTCGGCGCCGGATAGATGTGGGGAGCCCGCGTTCCCCCGAAAGCCTCCCAATGAAAAGAGGGAGGAAGGGCTAAAAGCCCAGAACACCCCCTTATACTACCTTTTGTCTAAGATCTTACCGGATATGCCGAGGGAGGTTATTGGGCATGGGACTTGGATGGATAAGGTGGCTGCTGAGCTTGTTGAGAGGGAGATGAGGCTTGGTAGGAACCTGGATGTGATAAAGACTGAAAGTGGGCTTGGTGCCTCGGGAATACCGCATGTGGGCA
>JAJHRM010000312.1 GCA_020832965.1 Thermofilum sp.
TCCCGCCGCGCTCGGCCACGTAGAAGAAGCCGCGCTTCTCGAACCCGCAGAGGCCCCGGTACCCCCCGAACGCGTTGTACCGGTCGAGCATCAGCCTAGGCCTCACGACCTCCACCTCGCGCCTCACCAGGAGGCCCGCC
This sequence comes from Thermofilum sp., assembly GCA_020832965.1. The sequence continues at coordinate 141 of JAJHRM010000312.1, forward strand.
GCGGAGAGCGCGGCGACCGCTATAAGCGTTGCCGCGGCCGAGAGCGCCGCTACTAGCAGCGTTCGAGGACGCCGGCGCCCCTTACTGCCCGCGCGCAGCATTAGGCTTTGAATCGACAAAGGAATTAAGAGCGTAACGCTCCCCGCAGTGGGTATACACGGCGATAAGTTGGACACGGAGTGAATAATACCAAGCAAAAATTAACGCTGGAGCTCCGCTAACGTGCGCTAGTTGCCGGACGTGTTGGCGCTCCCTAAACTTTTGTGCGTACGTCCCCAAGCGTTACAGATCCTGTTGCCTAGGTCAGGATCCCTTTTCAGACCTTTTGTGGTGCAAACAATACCTCATGAAAGCCTGGCGAAGCTCGCGTAAGATCCCGTAGAGGAAAGCCCACCTGCGCACCGTCCAATAGGGCAAGAAGTATAAGTTACGTGATCTAATAGCTAAAATCAAACCTTTAACCGGAGCAGCTATGGCGGAAAGTATTGGATAGATAAAAATTATTGTATTAAACAATTTATAAATTAAGAGATTCCATCTGTAACAATGCCATAACTCTTTCTCATTTCTATACTTAGCGATTATGTACGCGTAACCCTTACCCCATCCTACCTGCTGCTTAATAAGTTCTTTCAACCCCCTCCTATATCTAGCATATGTGTTAGGTACATTTATCACTTCTATTTTAAAACCCGCCTTATATGCTCTATAGCTAAAATCTATGTCGTCACCTCCGTATGGGGGATAATTCCAAAAACCTTTTACTTTTTCAAAGACTTCACGCTTAAACGAGATGAACGCTCCACCAGCAAAGCACCTACTCCTAAGTAATTCCTCAGAATACGCCCTTCCCTTAGCCCATACTTCCGCTTCTAGCCTCTCTACCACGGTTTCAGCCGGCGGGAACCCTCCTTTTACGTCCACGATATCCGCTCCCTCTTCAATTTTTTTAATAATCTTTTCGAAATGATCGCGACCTACTACGCAATCGGCATCCACAAAACATATTATGCTCCCTTGCGAAGAAAGCACCCCAATGTTCCTAGCTAAACCTATACCTTTGCCCTCGTCGTAAATTACTCGAATATAATTTTTAAACAATGAAAGAATGCGCGGTGTATTATCGTTGCTATGGGCGTCAACTACTATGATTTCCCTTTTCCATCCGCTCGGCACACTGGCCTTTACAATGCTTAACAAAGAGTACCCGATGGTTCTACCGTTATTTTTTGAGAGCACGATCACGCTGAACGTACGCATATAATCTTCTTGCAACTGCACCCCCTTTTAAGGGCTGACAATTTTCAAGACAAAATCTCTATAAACGGGCATAAGTTTCTCCCACTCGAATAGGCGCGCACGTTCGCTGGCTCGTGCTCCTAGCTCCTCTCTGAGTTCGCTGTTACATAGCAATTCGACGATTGCGTTGGCCATACCCTCGATATCGCCAAGCTCCACATACAAAGCGGCATCTCCTAGCGCGCTTAACGCTCCAGGTGTTCTTTCCGCGATTATAGCTTTGCCGGTTACCATGTACTGGAAAAACTTCATTTTTTCAGCGTAGTAAGCAGTGGGGTGTTCGCTACCGGGTGCCAACAAGACATCTGCAGCCGCGAAAGCACTCTGCCTTAGAAAACTTGCATAGGGTTGCGCGCCTATAATTTTCACTTTTATTCGCATCCTTTTAATTAGTTCCAATGTAAATGTATCTAACCTAGCCACCTGCAATACCAAAATAACATTGCCAAGTTTTCTCGAAGCCAAAGCAAAAGCTTTTAGCATTTTATCTGTTCCTTGCAAATCTACATTATCGACCCTCCATATGCCACCGCTATAAAGTAGCATAAATTTATCTTTTATTCCAAATTTCTCTCTGAAATATTTCCTATTTCCATATTTTCGTGGATTAAAAATCGAAGAATCAATACCATAAGGTACATAGACATATCTTTTTAAATTTAATCGTTTAGTAATAAATTCTAACATTGGTTTACTCCAAAAAATCACTCCATCAGCCCTCTTAGCAGTTATAACATCAAAGGGATGGAGATCCCCCTCAGGTGTCATCCAAACGTCCATCCAATCCAAAATAACTGTGGCATCGTCCCCCCAGATGACTCTAGAGGCCAAGTAGGGGTTCAGCGCTATAACAGCATCCCTTCGCAAACCTTTAAATTCAAACGATTCAAGAAAATCTCTTAACAAAGCACTTATATAATAATCACCTCCACTCCTGCTTCTTTTACATAACATCCCTTCTATTTTACCAGTTTTTAGGAAAAATCTAAACAAAATGTTTCCAATAAGTCCCAATCTCCTAAGCGATTTTACGTAGAAGACTTCTAGACCTGGCAGGGCTTTTCTTGCTAACAATGGCCGCCGGTAGCTTAACGGGTCAAAACCCGTAACGTACATCATGCTACCTTCTCCCGATCCATCGCTCCGCATGATAGCATCACTGGGCACAGGCACTCTGTGCCAAAAGGAATTAAGATGTTTCCCGCACATCCGGGATGCTAAGCTATGAAAATTTTCATGATTTCCCCTAGGGTAAGCGGCTTGGGGGGCGTCGCGCAGCACGTGGGGAAGCTGGTGGAGCTGCTGAGGCGCGACGGGCACGAGGTGGACGTGGTCTCGGTCGAGAACACCCCCTACCTACCCGTGAAGGGCTTGATGAACCCGAGCTTCGCCCTCGCCGCGCTCGCCAAAGCAGCGGCCGGGCGGCTGCTGGGGCGCAGGTACGACGTGGTGCACGCTCACAACGTGCCGTCGGCGCCGGCGATGCGCGCGGCGCGGGGCGGGAGGGTGCTGACCCTGCACGGGGTGTTCTCGGAGCAGGTGGGCTACCTGCACGGGGGGCTGGCGGGCCGGCTGGGCGCTTGGGCCGAGCGCAAGGCGCTGGAGTGGGCCGACGTTGTTACAGCCGTGTCGAGGAGCGCCGCTGAGCGCTACAGGAGCCTCGGCTTCGACGTGCTGCACGTGCCGAACGCGGTCGACCCGGCGGACCTGCCGGAGGAGAGTACGCGCTTCTTCGAGAGGCAGGTGGTCTACTGCGGGAGGCTGTCGAGGGAGAAGGGCGTCGACCTCCTCGTGGACGCGGTCAAGCGCATCGGCGCGAACCTCGTCGTCGTCGGCGGGGGGCCGCTCGAGCGGGAGCTGCGCGAGCTCGC
>JAJHRM010000313.1 GCA_020832965.1 Thermofilum sp.
GGCCTGTGTGCGTCAAAGGCCGCAGCCGCGTGCCCAAGCCCCCGTGCAGGAGCACACCCTTCATGCTCCCAGCTGCAAGCACACCCCCAGGTATATTTCCTTGACTGCGAGCACGAGGCACACCGGCTCACGGGCCGCGCCCCGGAAACCCTCTTCAACGCGGCTGCCGTCGAGGCCTCGCGCAGAAGGAGGGCTAAGCCAAGCCCGAGGCGCGGAGCCGGCGCGAAAACGCTCGGCTTCAGCCCTTCCTCCCGTAGGCTCTCTCGAGGAGCTCCCTCATCATCTTGATGATGTCCGTCTTGATCGAGGAGACCTCGCTGTAGACGGTGTCCAGCCTCCCCTCGACGGCGTTGAACCTGCCATCCGCGTAGCCCCTCAAGTCGTCGAGCCGCTTCTCGACGCTGGCGAACCTGCCGTCCACGTAGCTCTTCAGATCATCCACTCTCTTGTCCACGTACTCCTTCAAGTCGGCGAAACCCTTGTCCACGTAGGCTTTGAGGTCGTCGAGCCTCCTCAGCATCAAGCCCATCACGAGGAGGGCCACCTCGCTGTCGCTCAACCGCTTACCCTCCGAAGCCTTCCTCACGATCCTGGCTAGAACCTCCTCCAACGCCTTAGCGGCGACCCGCTCGAAGACAACAGCCGCCGAAGCCTCCACACTAGTCGCATGGTGCATCGGCATATAAGCCCGCCGCGCCGGCAGCAAGACTTCACAAGCAGCTAGAAAACCGAGACTGAAATTGCCGCTCGGTGCTTCCCCAGGAAAGATTCTCGTTGAGCCAGCTCAGCGGAGCCCGTTGAACCGGTTCAGCGAACCACCTCTCGTTGAGCTGGTTCGGCGAGCCCCGTTGAGCCGGCTCAGCGGGAACCTTTCCGGGGAAAGGCCGGGAGGGGCGGATCGGAGGGGAGAAAGGGGGCAACCCTAGCGCTGGTTAGCCGGCTCCCGCACCACCCCGCGAGGTTCTAAGCGCGGATCGAGCTCTTTCCTGAAAAGCTAAAAAGGCTTCAGCGCCGCCCCCGCGAGGGTAGACAGCTCGCGCAGCCTCAAGACGTCGAAGTGCGGCAGGAGAGGGTCGAAGAGCGCGAGAGGGAGCGTGGAGAGCGGGGGCAACGCGGACGCGTTCACCATCGAGAAGAAGTTCTACAACATAAAGGAGACGGGGGATGGGCGCCTGCCTCCAGCATCACGGCGATGCTCGCGCCCCCAGCGCCCCTCCTCAGAGGTGTACCAGCCACAGCCCTCGGAAACGGGAAAAAGGGGGCACGGGGTACGCGCGGCGCCCCAATCCGAGAAAAGCACATGGAAGGACTGTGGCGTTTGAGCCGAAAGGGGAAAGAGCTAAAGCCCCAGCCTGGAAGCTACAACCGCGATCCCCACCCCTGTCCTACCGCCGCCTAGGGCTCAGCAGCTTCGCCCCGGCTGCCCAACAACCTCTCCAGCCCCGCCGGCGACCGAGACCGCGCGAGACCCTGGAGTCCTCCCACGCGTTACAAAAATTCAAACACCTTCAAAGTACTTAGAATATTTTAGTTTTTACGGTAGATAGAAAACAAAAAGGTTATTTGTTACTACCACTTGGTGGTATAGTTCAACAAAGCCTTTATAACATATTTTGTGTGGAGGTACATAGCGCGCGCTAATTTAACTGAGAAACCTTCTACTATTCCATGAATAGCCATTAATAGGTACATTATAGTAGTTAGGCTTAGCAATAGCAATAACGATCTAGAGCTCACGCTTTTTCCCCAGATAAATCTTAATTATGAGCTTTATTTTCCTTCTAAATATACTTTCATCAAAAAACAGCGATCTAGTAATTGCTAATCTATGGTAAAAATTCCATATCGCAGGATTTGTTAGAAGTGTGTAAATAAGCGTTGCAGCCTCTTTAGGGTTCTCAAAACTAAGCCCATATTTATCATTGCTTATTATGTCGAGATATGGGCCACCACTTCTATGAACTACTACTGGCACTCCAGTTGCCATAGCTTCAACAACTGTAATACCGAAGTGTTCGTTTCTCATTGGGTGTATATAAACTTTGGACTTACAAAGCAACATTATTTTCCTTTCTTCACTTATATTAGGCAGTATAAGAAGAGATTCCTCTACATTGAGTCTCTTTGATATCTTTTGAATGCGTCTCAGTACGTCTAATCCCCTAGAACCTTTCACAGCGCCGGCTATTACGAATTTAACTTGCAACCCCAAATTCTTTGCATAATATGCTATTAATGGTATTGCTTCTAGGTTTTTCTCGTACGATATGCGGGATATCGTTATTACGATATTTTGCCTTTCTTGGTCGCCTGCGTTAGCGCATTCTTTTAAGATCTTACCCACCTCGACCGGAGGATAGACTACTACCGAATTCTTGTTTAAAAGTCTCCTTATTTCAAGCTTTGTATAGCTACTATTCGTGAGGTACAGTGCGCGCGCGCAGATACCATATTAGATTCCACAATAGTTCTAATGTATTCAATTTATATTTATCAAACAAAAAGATAAAAATTAGATTGAAATCTTAAGGCGGTATTAGCGCTAAGGCTACCGGAGAGGGCGATGAACCGGGTAACCTGCTCCAAGACATGAGCTGGTCTAAGTACCAGCCCGAGACCCATGTGAACCAGATGCTCTTCCCATCCGAACCTATAACTGCCAAGTGTAGAACAGGCATTGGAACCACGAGAATGGGCCCTCCCTCTTCTACCACGTCGGGAACCACGATTTCCGAGCATTTGATCTCAGGAGCCGCTACAGTGCTACCCTTGACGCGGCTCCAACCATTCCACTTGTCACTGAGCACGGTAAGATAGATCCCGTTATCCATACCCCTAACGGCCAGCCACACGTTGGGGCCGTTGCTGGTCATCGAAGGGGCGCTAGGCGTCGAGCCAGGCAGCTGCCTCCAACCGCTAAACTGCCAATTCTGCAGATCGAGGTTCGCATACCATATGCTTCGCCCATCGCTACCGCGCACCGCGATGTGCAGCTTGCCGTTAGCGATCGCCGCCGCCGGAGCGTCGACCGTCGAGCCCGTGGGCAAGCGCCTCCAACCGCTCCACTTCGAGGTCGCCTCGTCGAACACGTTGTAGTAGACCCCGTTATCCATCCCCCTCACGACCAGCACCAGCTTCCCGCTGAAGCCCCCGCTTGGGTCGCTAACGAGCACAGGTCTAGAGGGGGTTGAGCCGGGCAGCCGCGTCCAGCCTACGAACTTCTGGCTCGCGATGTCGAAGTAGCCGAAGTAGATCCCGTTATCCATACCCCTAACGGCGACATACACCCGAGACCCATCCGCGT
>JAJHRM010000314.1 GCA_020832965.1 Thermofilum sp.
CCGGCGGTATAAAAGCTGCACCGCTGCGGCAAGCGTGCGCGCTCGTAGCGTGCGTTACGATCTACGAGACCGTCATAGCGTACTAGCTTTATTTGGCGGTACGCGCGGCGCGCGCTCACTTTCAGCCTATTAATTCACCGTTAGCTTTAAATGTACGCCTCCAGCATACTGGGCAGTAATGTGGTGGTGATGTGGGGGAGGATATGGCGGAATTGAGATTGCACCTGTACTATGACGCTGCGGTTGAGCCCTTCGCTACAGTAGTGGGGGATCTGGCCCGCATACTAGCTACATTGAGGGGCCTGCGGGAACGGGGTTTCAACGTAGAGCTCACAGACACCTCGGAGTGGACGGATAGCATGCTTTACGAGGTTTACAGCGAGGTCGCGCGGCTGGCGGCGGTGAAAAAGATTAGAGTTAGGAAAGTTTTCGGGACCGCCCGCGATAGCGGGAAGTACTTCGGCCGGAAGGTGCCGGCACTACTCGTGTACGAGGGGGGTAATCTCGTGGACGTATATCCCAAAATCGAGAGGGGGAGGTTGATAACGATTGAGGAGTATCTTAACCGCATCTGTCGGGGTGGGCAGCATGCGTGAGAGGAAGTACACGGTTATCGATCTGTTCTGCGCACCGGGGGGGCTAAGCTCGGGCTTCGAGATGGCGGGCTTCGAGGTTTTAGCTGGGCTGGACATAGACCCCGATGGGATGAAGACGTACAGCTACAATTTCCCCCGCGCCGTACCCGTTACTGCCGATATCCGGCAGCTGGATCCGGAGAAGTTTATGGAAATCGTGGGGGTCTCGCCAGGGGAGGTGGATGTTGTAACCGGCGGTCCACCCTGCCAGGGTTTCTCCACGATCGGGCGCGCGGCGATCGTCGGGCTGGCGAGGAAGGGGCTTAAGAACGACATTTCCGTGCTGCACCCGCGCTTCATCGACGACCCACGCAACGAGCTGTACAAGTACTTTATGCGCTACGTGAAAGCCCTCCAGCCGCGCGTTGTCGTAATGGAGAACGTTCCAGGGATGATGAGCTACAGGAACGGAGAGATCGTGAGGGAGATAATAGAGGATTTCGCGTCCCTCGGCTACAGGGCGGCTGCGCGGGTTCTCAACGCGGCTGACTACGGCGTCCCCCAGCTTAGGAAAAGGATATTTTTTATCGCGGTGAAAGGCGGGAGGGTGGCGCCGCGCTTCCCAGCCCCAACCCATACACCGCCAGAAGGTTCCCTCGCCCTCAGCCTCGGCCTCAAACCGTACGTTACCGTGTGGGAAGCCATCGGCGACCTGCCCGAAATACCAGCCGGCGGGGGCGCCGAAGTGATGCCCTACACCAAGCCACCCCACAGCGAGTACGCGCGGTGGGCGCGGGAGGGCTCGCCGGCGGTCTATAACCATAAAGCCAGGTACCACAACGAGAGGGACATAATGGTGTTTTCTCTGATGAAGGAGGGGCAGTGGTGGAAAGACCTGCCCGAGGATGTCAGGAGGATGTTCAACTGGAACCCGCGCCGCGACCAGATATTCCAGGATAAGGTGAAGAAGCTCGCGCGCGATAAGCCTTCATGGACCATAATATCCCACCTCTACAAGGACGGGTACTCCTACATACACCCGACCCAGCCGAGGAGCATCACTGTGAGGGAGGCGGCGCGGCTCCAGAGCTTCCCAGACCGGTTCGTTTTCAGAGGATCCAGAACCGCTCAGTTTAAGCAGGTCGGAAACGCTGTACCTCCGCTGCTGGCTAAGGCCGTTGCCGAAACGGTTAAAACGATCCTCGAAGAAATGTAGCTCCGTGGAAAGCGGCTGCGCGAGCTACAGCGTGTTCGCAAACAAGCTGCTTGAATGGTGGAGTAAAAACCAGAAAAAATACCCCTGGAGGGAGGAGTGGGCGCGGGCCGATCCCTACCGCATCCTGATCGCGGAAACAATGCTGCAGAGAACGAGAGCGGAGCAGGTCGTAAGCGTTTACATGGATTTCCTGAGGGAATTCCCGACCGTTCAGAGCCTAGCTTCCGCCGAGCTTGAGCGGGTCGAGAAGTACTTCAGAAAACTGGGGATCACCTACAGGTCTGCGCGGCTGCTGGAGACCGCTAGGTACATCGTTGAAAAAGCCGGCGGCCGGATCCCCCGTAGCAGGGAGGAGCTTCTCGAGATACCTGGCGTGGGGGAGTACGTAGCCGACGCGATACGCGTATTCGCCTTCGGCGAGCACGCACTAGCTATAGATGCGAACGTTGCGCGGGTTGCGGTCAGGTACTTCGGTCTTGAAATACGCGGGGAAGCTAGGAGAGACCCGCAGGTAAGGAAGGTGCTCGCCGCCGTACTTGAAGCCGTCCCGCGCGGCAGGGCAGCCGAATTTAACTGGGCACTCATAGATTTCGCCGCCAGTGTTTGCACGTCCCGCAACCCTGAATGCGGCAAATGCCCCCTCAGAGAGAGCTGCGCCTACTTTAAAAATAGAGCGTAACCCCCTGGCATCTTTTAAGCGTTTGTACGATATCGTCTATTAACCAAGAAAACTTCCGCACCTTGTTCCGCTCCTTCGAGCTATCGTAGCGGGAATAACGCTCGAAAACGGGGTCTGGAACGTACACGCTTATTCCGAGGCGGGTGAAAACCTTCACAGCCTTTACGGGTAAATCAACCTCGTCCCGCTTCGCGAGAGTGACGAACCATATGTTGTCTGGGTACCCGTGAATCGCCCGAAGTATGTACGCGTCGCCCACTGTCAGCTTCCACCTCTCTCGAACTTTTCTCTTAACTGAAATCAATATAACGCATCTCTTATCTATCTCAAAAAATTTCTTTCCAGGAATAACAAAATCCGCCTCTGCAGGAAAGTCCTTTGTACCGAGCTTCACTTTTCTTTCGAAGCGAATTCCAGATACCTGTAGGATGTAGGATAGTATTTCTTCGACAGTCTCGCCTCCGTGCTGCCTTGCTAGGTTATCCAGCGCCTTACGAAGCTTCCGTGTGCCGAACCCGTGTTTTTGCAGTTGCGCTTCGCCGTACCTCCTAGCTTCCTCCATCTTGCTGTCGAAAATTTCCCCCGTTACTATTAAAAGCTTCTCAGCCAGACTCCATACATCTTGGTTTTTCATATCAAATCCGCTCTCTTTCAACCATTTAATAGCAAGCTCGAGCGTCTCTCTGGCGTTAGGAACTATTTTTAAAGTGTTATTTATTATATCCTCTTCGGCAGATGGGATCCTTTTCGGCATTGAAGGATATGTGCTAGACCATTAGAAAAGCTTTTCTCGCGCACCATCCCCGCGCTTTTATTGCTAGGTTTAAATAG
>JAJHRM010000315.1 GCA_020832965.1 Thermofilum sp.
CGCGCTTGCTGCGCGTCAGCGCGCTCAGCCGCAGAGGAGCTTTTCGACGAGCTCTTTCAGGCTGCTCGCCGCGACCGCTACCTTCCCGTCCACGCTCTCGATCGCGACCGCTTCGCCCCTCTTCAGCATGCTGTAGGCCTTCGCCGCCGTGGGGGCCGCAAGCGCGCTAAAACATTTCCTATGCAGTACGTACCGGTTCAGGCAGCTCTTCGAGCACTCTTTTGATCGCGTTAAGGAGCTCTTGGCCGAGCTTGTCCGCACATTGAGCAGCCAGCTTCTCCGCCGCATCCTTTTCAGGCCCAGGTGCGTGCAGTATTCTCCCTCTGATTTTGTTAATTGAAGTTCTTCCATCAGGTTTATATGTGATAGAATAATCTTTCGTGAATCTTTTCACCCAACCTTCTTCATACTTGTACGCGGATTTCTTTAACCAATTTATAAATCTCTTTATCCGATTCCTTTCATGCTTGTCCTTGTAGCCTTTTACGGAAGCGAGCACCTCGAGCGCTATGTAGTAGTGGAGGAAGGCATCAACCTTGTCCTCCTCTAGGTAGCCCTTCCTCCACCACTTGATCGCCCTCAGGAGGTCTCTGCCGTGCGCCCCCTTCTCAATTCTGTTCGCCAGGTTTTGTAGTTCAATCTCCAATTCTTCTGTTTTCTTTACTGAATATATCTTGCTAACTAACTCCTTTACAGTTAATATTTCATAAATGCTCACAGTTATTTTCTTCACTCCATCTCTTTCCATCACCTCAATCACCGGCTTGCAGACTACGTGCACCTCTTCAACGGCGAAGCCGGCGTTTAGAGCAAGCGAGAGGAGTGAGGCGATCTTCTCCGCCTCCTCCAGCGCTTTTTCCCTCGCTGCGTTGGGGTCGCCGCTCTCGAGGCGTAGGGTCATCGTTCCGTGAACCTTCCCCTCTCGCGTCTCCAGCGTCGTTACCCCGAGCTGGATTGCGCGGTCGAACGAGAAGCCGACATCGGGCCTGCTTTTGAGCGTGAACCGCGCCTCGAACTCGTGCACGGGGCCGGCATGCATCGCCTTTCAATCGCATGCCGTGGGCTTATCTCTTTAGCGTGACGACGGAGGGAGGCGTGTACAGCGTGCTGCGCGCAGCCGCGCGGGCGCGCTAGCTTAGGTTGTGCGTCGTCCCTTTCCCTTAGTCTCGGCGCGCTCGAGCTGGCGCGAAGATTGCCTTAAACTCGTAGCCGTCTTCTACAGTGATTTCAACCGGGTTCTGCGCTTTCCAATCGCTCAGCGCTCCCCCGCTGGCTCGGCGCAGCCACTTTTCGAACCGCCACCCGCTGCTCTCGACCGCCTCGAGCTTCAGCTGGGCTCTGTACTTGAACCACGCTGCCCAGCCGTTGCTCACCCGCGCTCCGTTCACCTTCACGTGGCCCGCGTTACCCGGCTCCCACGCGACCTTCACCAGCCGCTCGTCGTAGACGCAGGCGGCGAGCTCGCTCTCTTCGGCGGTGCACTTCCTCGGGTTGTCAGTGCTCCCGTCGCACCACTTCCAGAAGGTGCACCGCCTCCACTCGTCGAGCCTTGTTTCGAGAACTTCCACTTCGAACTCGCCGAGGCTCACGCGCGCCCTCACCACGCCCTTGTCGTCAGCTGCGTACACGGTGTTGCCGATCCTGACTTTAGCGCCTGCCGCCGGCCTCACGCGCGAGCCATCAACGTTCACAGTGTAAACTTGCACAATGATGAAGCGACCGGAAGAGAGCGGCACGTTAGCGCCTCCTGCCGGTTCTTTAGCGCCCATTTTTATTGCGATAACCTCGATCTCGGTTAAGTGTGGCTTGATCTGCTCCCTTCGCTCCCGCCCGCTTCTCATCATGATCCGCGCCCGCGAGGATAGGCGCTAGAGGGGGTAAATAAGCGCTCACCAGCCATGCACGTAACATCAACCCGATAGCGTCCGCTAAGCGTGCACCTTCAGCTAGTGGTCGCCGGCGCGGCGCTAGCCGCTGTTGTTATCCTGCGCAAGCGGCGCGTGGAGTTCTGACAGCGCACCGGCGCTCGCAAGCTGCTTGGCAAAGCGTCGAATCAAGGCTACCAAGGTAGCCATGCAGCGAGAACTGCGTTATGCGCTAAATGTGCAAGTAGAAGAGCTTCAGAAGGGCGAGCTTGAGCTCCTCCTCGCTCTGTGCTTCAACTGCTTCGCGGAAAAGCCTGCGCGGCAGCTTTTCCTCGCTAGATATCGATGCGAACTTCGCATGGGCTCTCGCGAGCTCTTCATCGCCATTGTTCAAAGCCCAGAGCATCAAAACAAATCTTGCGAGCGAGCTTGTCGGTGCCCAAAGCTGCACCGCAATACTCGCATCCCGCTTTTCTACGAAGTCTCGAAGCTCACGATGGAAACGTTCGATAACTTCTCGCTCCTTGGGGCTTTGTGCAACCTTAAGCCGCTCACCCACTGCTTTACCTAGTAACTCTAAAAACGTAGTTTTTAGGGCTTTAGCAGCTTTTTCGTCTCCACGTACAGCTTCTACCGCTATGCGGCAAGCACGCGCGCTCTTCTCATCTTCAATCCCACTGCACTCATCTGGCACACTCATAAGAAGGTTGAAAGCTGGCCGAAAAACCTGGGCTATATCGTTTCTTAGAGCTAACGCGACTTCTCGAGCTTCAGGCCTTTCAACATTTACTCCCAAGCTTTCGAGAAGGAGCCTAACCGCTACATCCTTGTCGGGAAGACGCCTGAGGAGCCACCTTCTTCTCTCATCTAGCAGCTTGGAAACTTCATCCATCCTCCCCTCAAGCGCTAAAGAGACAAGATACTCCGCTAAGACCAGTGCTTCGTATCTGAGATATACCGCCCTTAGTTTTTCGTACTTCTTCGCTTCACTCCAAAGATCTCCGAAGATTTTAGCGTGCTCCCTCAACTCATCTAGGCTCCCAGCTTTAAGCGCGCTGCAGCGCGCAGCCAGCGAGCGAGCAGCCAAATAGTTCTCCCTGTTTTTGAGTTCTTTCGCGATTGCGACTACGCTTTCGAAAAGCTTCTCAGCAGCGTCCAGGTCATCGCTAAACATCATGTACTTTGCCAGAGCAGCCGTGAGCATTCCCCTTACATTTTTCACCTCCAGCTTGAGTATTTCCGGGTCGAATCCTCGTACCTCCGCCCACTTTGTAACTTCATCTAGTTCCTCCACCTCTATTCGCTCGAGCTCTCTGAGTAGCACCTCTGCCCTACTTGCCGCTTCCCTACCACCGCACAGCTCTAAACCTTCCTCGAATACCGCTTGTAGCGCAAATGCTTCGGCTATAACCCGTAATTGTCCACTCAGCTTCTC
>JAJHRM010000033.1 GCA_020832965.1 Thermofilum sp.
TCCCCATATCGGATCGATACCTGGGTTCGAGAGAAGAATGTAAGAGATCACTATCAGCAAAAAGTACGCGCTGAACCCTATGGCAACTAAAGTTGGATTCACAACCCTCAGTCGAAGCAGAGTTAATGAACCTTGCCTCATTGCGCTGTAGAATCAGCGCGCTTACCGGGAGTTTCGCACGCATGCTAGCCCTTTTATACCTGCGAGCAGCTCTCCTCCCAATCGTGTGGTCTTCAGAAGTATTGAAAGAGTTAAAAAGGATATGGAGTATTGCTAGCGAAATTTCGAATGTCCATAGCACGGAGGTGAAGATTGCCACTATAGCCGACTTTTTGCGCAATAACAGAGGGCATCTAGCTGTGAAGCTCGCTCAGCACGCGTCGGAGACGCGCGAGCGGCTTTTCAAGAGGCGTCAGGAACTCGAGAAGGCTTGGAAAGATGAAGTGAGTACATTTGTGAATGAATTGGTGAGGTGGGGTGCTCGCCACGACCTAAACAATATAGTACGCGAATTAAAAAATATTGAAAAAGAAATGAGATACGTAAAAGGTGCGCTCGCCGCCGTCTCCAAGATATGCTCAGTTTTGGGATCAATTCCCGCCGAGAAACGAAGCCCCGCTCTCTTCACGCTTTTAGTGTATTACGAGGGCATAAAAGCCAGCCTTCTTAAACGAAGCGAAGCACTAGAAGCTCAGCGTAATAGTCTTTATAAGTTATACGAGTATGCAGTTATATTTCCCTAGAAGATCGGGAAAAGAAAGCTTTACATTAATGTTTTTCTTACTTACTTTCGCGCATCTTCTGCTCGCCAAAGTAAACTAAAGAGATTGTAAGGTTGGATATGGAGACTAACTCGCTAACAGAGTAATTCAGAAAATCCTCTGTGAGGGGGATGTAGGTACCGCCAATCTTTAGGCATACCCATGGCTGCCCCCTAGCATCAAGCGCAGCGTGTGCTGCCTCGACAGTTTCCCTAAGAGTTCTGTCAAGGCTTTCCAGTAAATGATAATTTTTAACAGATAAGTTTCTGCTCGAATTGAGTATTACGGCAAGGTCGATTAAGCTCACTTGTTCACCTCCCTCTAAGCGTATGACTTCTAGCTTGAAGCGGTGCATTTGCCGCGGCTCTATAGCTGGTTCTTTAAGTTTCGGTAGGAGATCGAGGAAAAAATTCGTTGTGTTGGGGTCTTTCTTCACCTTTTCTGGGGTGAGACCCCAGTTTCCAAGGTAGTATTCGAATACTGAATGGAATTGGTTTAAAGCTTTCTCAATGTATTCTATATCTCTTGACAAAAGTTCTTCTTCATAACTTTCGATGCTTATAGGCATTGTCCCTCTCATCCTAGCAGCTAAATTTAAGAAAAACTTTTTTCTGCTGCTAACTTCGAAGATACTAGCGTTTTTGCTATAGATTTTGGCGATTCTTTGGATGAACGGATCAACAACGTACGCGAAAGCAAGCGCTAGACCTCTCACATTGGCGTACGCGAAGGCTATGTGTATTCTATTTTCTCGCACGTTGAATTCCCTAGATAGGGCGTTTCTCAGAGCTTGGTAGAACTCCCAGCTAACGCTTACCGCCCGAGGTAGAACCAATATTACAAGAAGTTTACGCGCTTCATACGCAGTATTTATCTCCGCGGTTAAACTATCCTTAAGTTGGCGAACAATCGCTTCAACCGGTACTTCGGGCTCCCATTTTTCTAGCAAACCGATGAATTCCTCCCCTCTGAAGAACGTGAATGCAGGCACGACCCACGTGCTTCTCTCCTCTGCGGAGAAGAACGCGACGTAGTCGGCAACCTCGTACCTACCCGTTTGAACGTAGTTCATAAAGAATAAGCCGAGGATTGCCCAAGCGAGGGTCTCGTTAAGCTCTCTCTCGGCCTCCTCCTGGTTAAACCTCCTAGTTATTTGAACATAATGGTTGTCACCAACAAGTATCGTTTTCACAACTTTCGAGAACCTGCCGAAGAAGGTCAAAGTGTTGGGTTCAGCCAAACCTATTCGCGGATCCGTCTCAAATGGGAGCACAGTCGCTCCTATGTGGAGGACGTGCGGTGCGGCTAGTTTCTCTTCTTTTTCCAGCTTACTTATGAGCTGGCTTGCGAGCTCGGGTGCGGAGCCGTTTCCAGTGCCACCGCCGCTGCTAGCCGCGTAGATAAAGACGTTAAAGTCCGTGATCCTCCTTCCGGCTTTCTGCTCCAAGTCGTTCACCAACTCGGAGTATATGCGCTGGAAGTTTTTGCGAGCGTGGTACGCTGAGAGGGGCCAGTAGCTGCCCACGCCGGCTGCAATGTTGTAGGGGAGCTCCTCCGCGCTAGCG
This sequence comes from Thermofilum sp., assembly GCA_020832965.1. Next base: position 2,327 of record JAJHRM010000033.1, read on the forward strand.
ATTAGGCCGTAACTCAGGTAATTACTGCAGCGGACAGCCTCAGCATCGATCGTTTCTCCTTCGGCAACATCCTTTGGACCTTTGAGACCCATCCTCTTTAATTTCTCAGAGAAGACCACGTCGGGGTAAAAATCGTGTACTCTTATATGCTTAACGAATCTTTCAGGGTTCAGCTTAAAGTCCCTGCAGACTATTTTAGCTATAGTAACCCCCAAGTTCAATCCGAAGTTACCGAAGCCCATGTAGAGACCGGACAGCCTACCGAGGGCAGTATCAGCTTCTGACATCGTCTCACCGATTGATCTCGTACCAAATGCATTTCGCGAACTCGCTCAGTATCCTTTCCACCTCCCTTTCAGCTTCCTCGGCTGTTAGCGTACGATACACTGCGCTGAACAATCTCTCGAAAGCTCGCTTGTTCAGCATCCTCTTCACTTCTTCTTCGCTCTTGAATATCTCCTTAGCTCTAGGTGGGATAAATCCCTCTATAGCTTTAGGAGAGAAAAATTCTACTTTCAGAGAATCGTACTCCTCGCACCTGATCCTAAACTCGTAAGCAGCGCGAGCGATTGAACTCAACATCTTAAGCGTCTCGCAAGGCCGATCGTGAGCGATCTCCTTCGCCTCGGCCAGCTCCTTCTCAGCACTGCTGAGCAGCTCCTCCTCGCGTTGGAGCAGCCTCTCCCAGGCACCTCGCAAGCGGGGGTGGACCCCTTCGCTGGCACGCAACCTGTGGAGATCCGCTTTCGCAGCCCCTAGCTCGCGCTCGGTTTTCGCTAGACACGCTTCAACGTAGCAAAGCAGGAGAACGCTCGAGAGAAGAGGTACCTGCGGAGGGGCTCCCTTGCATTCAAAGAGCTTCCTAAAGAGCACTATGAGCTCGAGCTCGCTCGCCTTGCGAAGGTAATCGACCTCCCCCCTCAACGCGGTTATACGCTGAGAGAGCCGCGCGAGGGATTTCTCTACCTCCTCGAAGCATTTCTTATCTCCGCAACCCTCAAGCGTGCGCCCTATTCCAGTCAACTCCGAATCGATCTCTCTCGAGAGTTTTTCAATGAAAGTATCCCAGATTCTAGGATCTCCCGAGGATCTTAAAATTTGGGCGAGGGGGGTTAATTGCTTTAGCAGCGAGATAAGCTCTCTCGCACTCTCCTCGAGCTGACGAAGCTGCTTGCTAAGCCGTGACTTCTCGAAAACCATGCTAAAAGCCCCTCTTACCCTACGATATAAGCATTGCCCAAGCACAAGCGATGTGAAGATGGCATAGAAACAGCTAAATTTAAGGCTTTTAAGTTGTACTGTGGGAGCTCGCGAGCTCAAGCGCACCATTCATTTAAAACCGCGCGATAAGCAAGAGATCAATTTCACTTTAGCGGAAGTAGAAACCCCTTCACTACTCGCGTTTTCCACCCGCGAGCTTGAGGAGGGCATACCGTCAAATCTCAAAGTTCTCCTAGAGACGCGAGGACCAACACGGTACAACCTAGGCAAGAGGGGCGAGGTGCTCCTAAATGCATCGGGCGAATACTCGCTTGTGGTGGAAAACTTGGACGATTTCGAGCGGAGCATCGAGGTCAATATAGGTTTGAGGCGTGTCGAAGTGCTTCGGGACGTTAGGTACATAGTTGAAAAACAATTGGGTAGGAGAACCTTCCTTGTAAATATTAAAGGTAAGAGATATGTTTACAAGAACCTACCGTACCACGGGGCGGAGAGAGAGGAGACCCTGAGAAGCCTCGTACTGTGGTCGCAGCTTGACCACGAAGGCATCCCTAGGCTTGCGGAAATAAACCTTGCTGAGGGTTTCTACGTTGCAGAATATGCCGAAGGTATAAACTTAGAGGATCTAAAGAAAAAACTGGATAAGAATAAAGTATATGGAGAAAAATATGCAAAATTAATCCTCGAAATCGTACGTAAAGCATTGGAGATTCTGGAATACACGTACGAACAGCGCGTTGTACATGGAGACGTAAAGCAGAGCAACATTGTGTACGATGAGGACGGGGAGCGCGTCTACATCATCGATTGGGAGACGTGCCGGAAGGCAGGCGAGCGGCTTGATGTGAGGGGGCTCAGCTTCCCTCCCCCAGAAGTAGTTAATGAGAGGGTGTGTAGCGAAAAAAGCGATATCTACTCTCTGGGACTCGTCCTATCCTGGCTGCTTGAGTGGAGCGGCGACAAGTTCACGTTAGATATGACGGCGAAAGGACCGCGGTCAATTACAAGAAGAGGATCGATGATACTCAAAGAGCTTGGCGAGCAAGCTCGCGGAGACTTACTAGAGCTCGTAAAAGGTATGACTGAGCACGAAGTAGACAAGCGTTTTACACCTTCTCAAGCGAAGGAACTTGTTGACAGAATTTTGGAGGGGCTATATAGAAAATCTTAAAGCCGGAGTTTATACGCTACCTCGAACGGCTTTTTGCAAGTCTACTGGAGGTCTCTCGCCCACCTCCCAGAGTAGCAGAAGCTTCCGGTCGACAAGCCGGTCTTGAAGGAGGTTGTATACTGCTTGAAGGATCGCCCTTGCGTAGGCCTTGTAGCCGAGCGCAGCAGCTTCATCGGCCTGCTTCACTAGCATGTAGATCACCGTGTAGTCCCGCCCTGAGAGACTCGCTTTCTCGATCACGCGCCTCCTCCACTCCGCGAGATCCGGAGCCTCCACGCTCACCTTCAAAGCCTCGTATTCGCTTCGGAGAGAGGCTAGTTCACGCTCTTTGGAGGAGAGCTTTTCAGAGATATCTAGGTACTTTTTGTACAAATCTTCATTCATAACTTTTAAAGCGTCGTTCTCTCTTTTCAAAATGATATTCTCTTCTCTCAGAACTTCGTTTTCCGCCGATAAGCGCTCGAGCTCGCTCTTGAGCTGAGGGGGAACCTTCTGAGGGAAAAGCGTGCGGGAGAGGATGACGCCTGAAGCCACAGCCCACAGGAGCGCAGCTCCAAGAGGCGCAACCCTTTCAGGGTGTGGCAGAAGGGGCTGGGAGGCGAAAAAGGCTAAGGCTAGTAGGATGGTTAGCGCAAGGAAATTGAAAATGAGCGCGCGCTTACGTCTCCTCTTATGAGCAGCTTCCTCTGCTGGGATTGTCTCCCTACTGGCCATGGTCGCGGGTCATCCCGGCCCCCGCACATTTTAAGGTTTCCGCAGCTTCGAATGAACCGCTCTAACGCCGCTAACTCTTTTATATTGTGCTGGCCGGATGCATTTTCAGAAATGGTAGGTTCAAATATATGCTAACTCACATTACATTTTCGCTTTAATGTTAGCATGTTATCAGGAAGTGAGGTCTCGAGTGTAATAAGCTACTTTAGCTTCGCTCCGCACCTCCAGCAGTACTTCGCTCCGGGTTCTGCTGGGGCGCCGCAGGCTGGGCACTTCCCGGCTTTCTCCGCTACCTTCAACCAAACGATCTTCGAGCTCTTCGAGCCCGAGGACTCCAAGCGCACCTTCACCGGAACCTCGCCAGCAGCCCTCGGCCTCACAGGAACCTCCACCACGGCCTCGCCGGAAAGCTCCACAACCTCGGGGTTGATCCACTCCACATCACCCTCAAGGCTCACAGAAGCAGTACCCGAGCCACGAACCCTGACGAGGAGCCTACCCCACTCGCCAACACGAAGCCCTGGGCACTCCACGCCGAGAATGCTCGGAGTCGACCCCCAAAAGGTCTCGAGAACTTTAACGACCTCGGCGTGGCCAAGCGCGCGAGCGATGTCTAGAGGGGTCCAACCCCCATTGCTCCTGATGGCTGGATCAGCGCCTTTTTCAAGTAGTAATTTAACTACATCGAGGTGCCCATTTGCTGCAGCATTGTGCAGCGGGGTTAAGCCGTCCTCATCTCTCGCATTTGCGTCCGCGCCGCGCTCGAGAAGCAGCCTAGCGACATCAGCGTGCCCCTCAGAAGCCGCGAAGTGCAGCGGGGTAATGCCGTGCTCATTCTTAGCATTCACATCTGCACCATTCTCCAGAAGCAGCCTAGCCACTTCTACGTACCCTCTTGAGGCCGCATAGTGTAGCGGGGTTAAGCCGTCCTCATCTCTCGTGTTAACGTTTGCGCCCTCTCTCAGGAACTCGATAACCTTATATGCATTCCCTCTCCTAACTGCTTCTAAAAGCTTCTTATCAAGCTCTCCATTCATTCGTGTAAAGATTTAACAGGCTCGATTATAAGCTTTGCTCGAAATTCCGTTCTCCCCACCCGCGCTCGCGCTTTGAGCGTGAAACCCTTCGGCGCCAACGTGCACCGATTTAACCTCTTTCGCGCTACGGAAGCTACACGATGGATCCCGCGGATCGCGCTGATGTCTGCGCATCAGCGGTTTTCCGCGCTTCGAGAGCGGCTCTTTTCACCGCTTCGCGGAGCTCATCCGAGAGCTTTTCAACTCTCTCGGAGAGCTCGGCGAGCCTCCTCATGTGCCTCCACGTCACCTCCCTGTAGGTTGCGGGCGAGATCCTCTTCTCGTTGAGGAGCTTTGAAGCTTGGGTTAGCGCCCAAACGCACTCCTCCCGCTCCTTTAGGAGCGCGTACAGCTCCTCGGCCTTCCTCAAAACCTCGTCTAAAACTGGAGCTGGCAGAGCAGGCAGGGGGAGGTCGCTGGCGAAGCTCGACGCGTAATCTTCAGCTCTCGAAACGGGGAGGTAGATGATTTTCGGAGGGACTTGAACCTCCACAGCCTTCGCTCTCCGACCGTAGAGGAAGCCTAGCGCGAAAGCGGCGGAGAGAGTAAGCGTGCCCACGAGCTGCTGTCTCATAAGGTGTTTATGTGCGTTTCTCCCGTGTCGCTTTAGCAAGCTTTAGAAGTAAAGCATTTTAACGTTCCATAATCCATGTGAAGCGTGGGCGATCAAGAAGAACTGCTTAAAGCTGCTCTAGAGGGAAACGTAGAAAAAGTTGAAGAACTATTGAGTAAAGGTGCCGATCCGAACGTTAAAGATGAAGACGGGAACACCCCTCTGCACCTAGCGATCAAGGCGAACCACCTGCAGATAGCCAAGCTCCTAATAGAGAGAGGGGCGGACGTGAACGCGAGAAACAAGCGCGGGAAAACCCCCTTGCACATCGCCGCTGAACGCTCCAACGAGGAAGCCGTTGCGTTGCTGGTTGAGAAAGGCGCAGACGTGAACGCGAAAGACGAGAGTATGCTAACACCCCTGCACGTCGCGGTGGACCAGGGCAGCTTAGCTATCGCGCAGCTCCTCCTCGAGAAGGGCGCGGATGTAAACGCGAGGAACCGGTGGGGGAGGACACCGCTACACTACGCGGCGCGGCACCCCCACGCTGGCATCGCCGCGCTGTTGATCGAGAGGGGCGCTGACGTGAACGCGAGGAGCAATAACGGGTGGACGCCGCTGCACATCGCGGCTGGGAACGGGAAGCTAGAGGTCGTTCAGCTTCTCGTCGAGAAAGGCGCGGACGTGAACGCGAAAGATGCTCAGGGCTGGACCCCCCTGCACGTAGCGGCGGGCAACGGGCACGCGGACGTTGTAGAGTTCCTAGTCGGCAAGGGCGTCGACGTTAACGCGAGAGATAGGTACGGGAGAACGCCGCTGCACTACGCGGCGCTGCGGTGGTTAACATTCGCGTGGGCTAATGTCCCAGTATTACTAATAAATCGAATTATTTCCAATACATTTATTAGAGATTTATTAATAAATCATTACAAAATGATGTTGTCAGAAGTTCTCCGTGAAGATAAGTTTATTGGAATAATGAATGGAATCATTAGAGAATGTAAACTCGATTTTGGTTTCATTTATGAAACGCTTCTCTGCTGGAACATTAAAGGAAATCACAGGAAGGCCGCCGAGCTCTTAATCGAGAAGGGGGCTGATGTCAACGCGGTTGATGCGCTCCTCAACACTCCGCTACACTTAGCGGCACTCGTAGACAACTGGGAGGTCGCCGAGCTCTTAATCGAGAAGGGGGCGAGCGTGAACGCGTGGAACAACCGCGGTTGGACACCACTCCACATCGCAGCCTACTGGAACCATACAGGGATCGCCGAGCTTCTAATAGAGAAAGGGGCGGATGTGAATGCTAAGATAGGAGATCCCGAATTTATGCACGCCGTGTTTAGCCTTGGCTATCGGGAGCCTGTATGCGAGCCGTACACTCCCAGAACCTCTCTTAATTGGGAGACGTTATCAGCATTTGCGTTCAGCATTGGCGCTGTCGCTAGTGAGAGGGAGATTGAGATTCCCCAGGAAGCCCTGCTCACGCTAGCAGACATCTCAGGTGTCGACACTCAGATTAGGCGCGGGATGACGCCGCTCCACGTCGCAGCGATCGCGGGCAGTTCAGATGTCGCGCGGATACTGGCCAAACACGGGGCTAGCACGAACTCGAGGGATGAAAGCGGTTCAACCCCTCTCCACGCTGTTGCCAAGCGAATCTACGAGCATTCCAAATTATTTGATTTGCTAACGTTAAATATCGCATATCCAATATTAAATATTATTCTCAATATCTTTACCTCGGATATCAGCGCTGGGATTATTAGTTTGATCGCTGGAACTGAGGAAGCTCCGCTGCACTTCCTCCACCGTATGTGGATGCTGGAACGCTATCTGGAGACCGCGATAACACTAGTAATGCTGGCTAGCTATCGGGGAGACGTAAACGCGAAGGATAGAGAAGGTAACACCCCGCTGCATTACGCGGCTGGCAGCATTTCGAAGGAATTTGTTAAACTTCTGATTGATGGGGGAGCGGACGTTAACGCTAGGAACAAGTTTAACCGTACACCATTGCACATCGCGGCTGTGGAAAACAGAGTAGAAATCGCTCAGCTCTTAATCGAAAGCGGGGCTGACGTAGACGCTAGAGACGAGTACGGCTGGACGCCGCTCCACTGGGCTGTCAAAGAGGGGCATCAAAAGGTTGCTGAGCTGCTGGTTGAGAAGGGGGCGAGCGTGAACGCAAGGAATAACCGCGGTTGGACGCCGCTCCACATTGCAGCCTACTGGAACCGAACAGGTACTGCGAAGCTGCTGCTCGAGAGCGGCGCAAACCCGGCGATCGCGGATTCAAGCGGTAAAACGCCCGAGGACGTTGCCATCGAAGCTGGTAACGAGGAAATAGCTAAACTCATAGAGAGTTGGCAAAGGGAGTTGGCGAAATCATTAATATCTTTTCACTATAAGGAAACTAAATTAAAAGAAAATAGTCGGAAATAATTTGAAATGAACCTAAACCAAAAGGAAATGTTAGAAAAATAGCTAAATCATTAGAGCAAAGATCTAAGCAATAAGGAAGTCGGTAATTCGAGATTGCGCAGAGATTGTAAAGCTAAGCACGCTGCGCAGGCTGTTCAGCTTAGTTTCGCTCCGCACCTCCAACAGTACTTCGCTCCGGGCTCTACTTGTGCTCCGCAGGCTGGGCACTTCCCAGCTTTCTCTACAACCTTCAACCAAACGATCTTCGAGCTCTTCGAACCAGAGGATTCAACACGCACCTTCACCGGAATCTCACCGCTAACTCTCGGCTTTACCGGAACCTCTATAACGGTCTCACCTGACAACTCCACAGCCTCAGGGCTCATCCAGTCCACATCACCCTCGAGGCTCACAGAAGCAGTGCCAGAGCCACGAACTCTGACGAGGAGCCTACCCCACTCGCCGACACAAAGCCCCGAGCACTCCACGCTGAGAATGCTCGGGGCGGCAGGTGCAGGCTGCTGAGCTAGGGCTCCCACAGGAGCGGCTGGAGCTTCAACCCCTACACCCCGCATATACTCCTCGATAACCCTGGCAACCCTCTCGTACCCCCTCTCCCGGGCAACATCCAGGGGAGTCCTACCATCCTTATCCCTGATGCTGGGGTCCGCACCACGCTCCAGAAGCAGCCTGGCGAATTCGGCGCGCCCCACAGCAGCTGCCGCGTGTAGCGGGGTCCAGCCTTCATCCTTGCTCTTAGCGTTCATGTTTGCTCCATGCTCGAGGAGCAGCCTGGCAACTTCAACAAACCCCATAGCAGCTGCGAAGTGCAATGGGGTAACGTCATCCTTGTTCTTAGCATTCACATTCGCTCCGTGCTCCAGGAGCAGCTTGGCGACATCTGCAAGCCCATATAAAGCAGCCCAGTGTAGCGGGGTCCAGCCACCCTCGTCCCTGGCGTTCGCGTTGGCCCCTTTCCTCAGGAGCTCTCTGACTCTGGCAGCATCCCCTTCTATCACAGCCTCGAGGAGCTCCTTGTCTAGGCTCATCGGTGATTGCTAGTTCTCCCAGTATTTATTCTTTAGTTGTCCTCGGTGGTGGGGTGGGCTGTGGTGCTTCGCACTGCTGCGGCTTTCTTCATGTTTTCTAGCTCTCTTACCCGCGCCTCAAGAGCCTTTAACATGCCTAGGCGCTCCCTCCTCAACTCCTCGTAACTGGCAGGGATCCCTCCCCTCCGCCTTCAGGGTCTCCAGCCTCTCAAGGAATTCTCTGTGCTCCTCCGCCTCTCTAGCCAGTTTCTCTAGCTCTCTCTCCAGCTCGTCAGGGCTGATGACCCGAGCTTCCTCGCTGGGCTGCGTGGCTGCCGCCTCTGGTGCTACTGCCGGTGCAGGCTTAGCCTCGGCCTCTCTCCCCCCAGCTGCTTGCAGGCGCCTCCTTGCAACCAGGAGTATGCTGCCTGCGGCTACCGCGACTGCTGCTACGGCGAGTGTGTAGAGGGGTGTGTAGTCCCTCCTCCAGAGGACGTGGACCGTGGTCGGCCCGGTGACCCTCACGCGGGCCCAGCCCTCTGAGGTGCTCTGCTCCAGGATGCTCCCGCCCTCCACGCGGAAGCCGTCCAGCACCGTCTGAAGGGGGAGCCCGAGCCTAGTGCTCTCAACCCTTACTGTCGCCACAGAGCCCTCGTCAACCCACTCACCCTCCTCCACCCAGGCCCCACCCTCCCCCGGCTCCACGCGGACCCTGTACTGCACCTTGTACAGGGTGAGTGGCGAGCTGACGGTCACGGGGCCGCTGCTCCACCCCTGGAGCACGTAGCGCGCGTCGCCCGAGTACACCACGCTCTCGGCAGCCAGGCGCGCTACTAGAGTATGTGGGTTACCACACTGCCCCAACTGTGGTTCAACAAACTTAGAGAAACCAGACTATTCTGAGATCCTAGTTGTTGGGCTTACTATGGAACCCTTTATTGTTGCGGGAGTATTATTCTTGCTTTTTCTGATTCTTGGTATTTTACCTTCCAGAGAGGTGTTTATGGGAACTAGTCTCCTTGGGGGCCCTATATTTTTACTAGTTCTTGAACTGATCTTTGAAGGGAAATGGCCTGTGAAAACTATGATAAGAGATTTTATGTTCCGGTGCGAAATGTACCGTTAGTAACCTTAACTAATGCGCAGGTACAGGGTGCAGGGATCGACGTGAAAGAAAATGTTTGCCCCGTTTGTGGCGCTCCTGTCGAGCCTAGTGCAAAGTATTGTTGGAGGTGCGGTGCAAGATCGAGTTGAGCGCAGGCGTCACTATGCTTGGTGAGAATTTTTACTACCTTTGGAGCGATATGTATAAATATTCCTTGCTGCCATTAAAATTTGTGGTGCACGGCGATATCATTGGGGTTCTGCGTGAGCTAAGGCTTAAACTGGAGACTCTTCAAATCAAATTCTCGGAAAGATCAACTTTATCCCCCTGCTTCGAAGTACTTGAAGACTTTAGGCACATGCATGAGAGAATAGTTCAGCATGGAGAAACTTTTAAACAACTAGACTCAGAGGCTTTCAAAAAACTATCCGGAATTTCAAGCATCTATCACCAGCTCGAGGAACTATGCAGGTCCGAGGACTTTACATCGCTTTCCCTGGTAATAAAGAAGCTTGGAGATCATCTGGGATCCTGGCGAGCCGCTGTAGAAAGCCTGATCCTCGCACTGGAGTTTAGAATTTACCCGGAGTACGTGGTTAACTCTATCAACAAGCTTTTAAGAGCCGCTCTGCAGCTCTCGCTTGAAGGTAACGCCGGGGGAGTATACGAGAAACTTTCAGCAGTACATGGTTACTTGAATAGGCTTGTCAAATTCTATGAAGGGTGCTCAGAATACTTGAAGGGCCAATTCTCAAAAATCCGTGAAGAGATTGGCGCCTACAAGGAGTTGGTGAAAAGCGGAGAGCTTGACCCCCGCTCACTTAAGCTAAAGGAACTGATTGACGGATGGCTCAGCAGGGTAAACAACCTTGCCAGCGAGCTTCAGCCGTGCCCTCCACGCACCTCACCATCCCTGTCACTACCAGTTAAAGAAGGTGTTGAGATAACATGCGAGTACAGGAGTTTTGCTGTGGATTTTTCAAGCATCGCCGGGAAAGCTTTGATTCTCGGCCGCTACGACCCAGGCGGCTTGGACGAAGACGTAGGCTCTCTCCCAGACTCACTAAAGGTTCAGGAGTATTACGGCGAGCCCGGCAGGATCCTCTACCTCTTCACAAACCTCCAGTGCCGCTGGAGTTGCGCGAAGGGCGACGAGGACTGCACCCACAGGCGCCACGTCCTGATAACCCCAGACCCCGCGAGGAACACGGTGAGGATCAGCTACTTCCCCGGAGCCTTTCTCCCTGTGTACTACGCGTACGGCGAGAGAGGAACGCTTCAACGCCTAGTGGGAGAGCTGGAGCTGAAGCCTGGGCAGACAGTCTACCTCTGGATAAGCGGTGTGCGAGACCTCGTGCAGGGTAAGGTGGTCCCAGTAGCCATCAGCTTCACCAGCACCGGGAGAGCCCAACGAGACACGATCATCTGGTAGCAGCATTTCCCTTAAATGTGGTGTTTTTCCAGTATTTCGCTAAACCATGATCGTTGAATAAGCACAGCGATAATCCTTATACGCGGTGGCGTGCGCAGGACTTGACAATCACCTTCGGTGCCTCGCCGCCAACCCTAGCTTCACCGGGAACTTCACCATAGACTCATCCGACAGTTTAACACGACCGGCGCGAGCACTAGGCCACTTTAAACCATGGGATAAGATGGGAAAGAGCATAAAATTAAGGCGGGGGAAAGCACCATAGTACTGAGAGGAGAAACAACATCATTTTTAAAATATTTAGAGCGACTTGGATACGGTGGAGAAGGGGATTAAGCGTGTTGAGAAGGTCTTTGAAAAGAGTTGGAAGCTCGGAGAGTGGGTGAGTGGGGCTGAAACCAATACTCTTGATGTTGAGGACTCAAACCCCTACCTATGGGGTCACTAACAGGGGTTAGGGTCTGTAGGGCCCCCTGGAGCTTTAATGAGCGCACAAGGAAGCTAGCAGAGGAGCGCAGACGCGCGAGAGGGCGGAGAGAGGGATCCCTGCCAGTTACGAGGAGTTGAGGAGGGAGCGCCTAGGCATGTTAGAGGCTCTTGGGGCGCGGGTAAGAGAGCTAGAAAACATGAAGAAAGCCGCAGCAGCGCGAAGCATCGCAGCCCACTCCACCGCCGAGGACAACTAAAGAATAAATACTGGGAGAACTAGCAATCACCGATGAGCCTAGACGAGGAGCTCCGCATTGAGCTCTTCATTGCTATGGTGGACGGGGATACTGCCAGAGTCAGGAAGCTCCTGAGGAAGGGGGCCAACGTGAACGCCAAGTACGGTGACTCTGACCTTACCCCGCTGCACTGGGCTGCTTTCTTGGGGCATGTTGATGTCGTCAGGCTGCTCCTCGAGCACGGAGCAGAAGTGAACGCCAGGAACAAGTATGGCGAAACCCCGCTGCACCGCGCGGCTGCTTATGGGCGTGCCGATGCCGCTAGGCTGCTCCTCGAGCACGGAGCAGACGTGAACGCCAGGGATGAGTACGGCTGGACCCCGCTGCACGTCGCGGCTTTGCAGGGGCGTGCCGATGTCGCTAGGCTGCTCCTCGAGCACGGAGCAGATGTGAACGTGAGGACAACTGGCGCCATAGTTTTCGTGGAGGACTTTACAAAGTCTACTTACAGCGGTGTCACACCACTCCACCTCGCGGCATACGGGGGTCACGCCGAGATCGCCAGGCTGCTCCTGGAGCGTGGTGCGGACCCCAGCATCAGGGATAAGGATGGTAGGACTCCCCTGGATGTTGCCCGGGAGAGGGGGTACGAGGAGGTTGTCAGGGTTATCGAGGAGTATATGCGGGGTGTAGGGGTTGAAGCTCCAGCCGCTCCTGTGGGAACCCCAGCTCAGCAGCCTGCACCTGCCGCCCCGAGCATTGTTAGCGTGGAGTGCCCGGGGCTTCGCGCTGGCGAGTGGGGTAGGCTCCTCGTCAGGGTTCAGGGCTCTGGCACCGCTTCATTGAGCCTTGAGGGCGACGTGGACTGGCTGGATCCCGGTCGCGTCAAGCTTTCCGGCGAATCCTTGGTGGAGGTGCCTGTGAGGCCGAAGGCTGCCGGCGAGGTACCTGTGAGAGTCGTTGTCAGGTCCCCGGGTGGGGAGGACGCCAAGATCACATGGTTGAAGGTGGTGGATAGGGCTGGGAGGTGCCCTAGCTGCGGAGCACCCGTAGAGCCTGGAGCAAAGTACTGCTGGAGGTGCGGAGCGAAGCTAAAGTAGCTTATTACACTTGAGACCTCACTTCCTAATAACATGCTAGCATTAAAGCGGAAAATTTATTTTCCCTCCCCTACATACTACTGTGGCGAAA
>JAJHRM010000034.1 GCA_020832965.1 Thermofilum sp.
TCACGCATGAGAAGCTTCTAACGCTCTCGACGAGTAAATTCGTAAGTCCTGTTTCAAGCCGGGAACTTTTCCCGTGTTCTCTGTTGAAAATAAGGCTCCCATTGAGAAGCTTCTGGATAAAATAACGACAAGCTCCCGAGGGGGTCGGGAACTAGGCCTGGCGGGTTGAGGGGGTGGCCGGTCCTTACCGCTCATCACCCCTTGGTTCGCGCGCAGAGCCGAAACCCCAAGCAGGCTCGCTAGCTCTCGGTTTGCGCGCCAGAGGACTGGAAACCTTTATCGCTGCGGGCTGCGCTATCGGGGTGGTGCTGAGGAGCCTCTGGGCGAGGGGCTTCCTGAGCCTGCGCGATGTGCGGGTCGAGCTGGGGAAGCTCAACGTCCTTGTTGTCGGAACGCGAGCTGGAAGAGCAACGTTGCTAGAGCCCTCGCGCTGCTCGCCGCTCATGCTCGAAGAGGGCCCGTGCTCGAGGGCTGTGAGGGAGGCGTGGCGCCTAGTGTTCCGTTTCGATGGGGCTGGCTGGGCGGAGGTGGGCGTGGAGGCGGATCTCGTGCGCTAAGGTGAGGCTCGTGAAGAGGTTCCTGGAGGAGGGAAGAACCCCGGGCGAGGCCTGGTACTGCGGCTTGCTAAGCAGGGCGGCTAAGTGCTCAAGCAGGAATTAACGGAGACCCGGGGCGCGGTCGCTACTCACCTCCCACCGCCGTTATGATTATCCTTACGCCTACGCTAGACTCTTCGGCTATTTCCTCGTCATTTTCAGGCGGAGGATCGGGGTCGAGGAGCCCTGGGTACAGCTTGCCTACGAACGATTCAGCGCCCTTTGAGAACAGCCCGAGATTCTGCAAGAGAATTTTCCACATAAATGTTTCAAGGTAAATTTTCGTAACACTGCACAGTGACGTGTCCGGGATGCTCTCGTAATCGCGATTGCTGGTCGAAGGCAGGAACACGTGCCCTAGAACCACTTCTAGGTCCGATACCGGGGTGGCGAACCTGCTCTGAAGACGGGAAAGACGGGAATGATAAATTTTATCAATTTTTCTATAGATGAAAGCATAGAATGATCCTAGATCAGGATGATCCCTGAATTCTTTTATGTCAAATAGCATACCTTCGTAATTGAAAGGAGGCCAGTACCTCATAAAGTAAAGCTGGTTCTTTGCCAGCCTCCAGCGGCCATACTTCTCACTCATTTTTAATTGCACAAACGACATCGTCCTGCTTACGAGCTGCGGCTCCGAGCTACTCGATTGCTGATATTTATAATCAACCACAAAACTAACATTGCTTGTTTCGCATTTATATTGTGTTCGATTGTATTCGAAAGTTACCATTCTTTTGTGGGTTTTTACAGCCCTCAACGTGCACGTGGCCGCACTATACTTAAAAACCGTACCTCCTGAGGCATCAAGTTGGAAAGTTTTATTTTCAAAGTATTTCGCAATGCCCTCTATCACCTCTTCCTCCCTCTTTTTAAAAGTAACATTGTATAATGGATATATGATTTCACTGTAAAATTTATTGTAGTTCTTCAGTACTATAATATGAAAATCTCTGACCGGAGGTCCTGTCGCTCCCACGGGTTTTTAAAGGGGAGAAAATGATTTATTTTTCTTATCTGCGACAGGCTTCACCGGTGAGATCATTGCCTCGAGCCTGCCCCCAACCTCGCCCTTAGCTCGCTCTCCAGAACTTCGTTTGCTCTCGCGGTCACCCCGGCGCTGTTGTTCTCCGCCCCCAGCAACCGCGCCAGCTTGCTCAAGGTGTCTTCTTTAGGAGTGATCTGCAGCACGCCCAGGCCCCTGCTCTTGAAGCGGCCCAGCCTGAAGAACCCTGCGTTCACAAGCTGCACAGCGAGCCATAGCACCGCCGCGGCGAGGGTGTACGGCGGGCAGCTCTTAGACCTAAGCCCTTGAGGACCTCCACCCGCCAGCGTTACGTTCAACGTGATCTCCCTGCCCGTTTCCAGCGCGTGGATCAGCAGCGGTCGCACGTTACCTCCCCGAGACTCCTCCCTCATCACTTCGTTGAAGAAGAGGCGGTAGAAGCTGCTCGGCTTGACTTTGCTTACGAATCCGCGGCCGAAGCTCACGGTGACCATCGACTTGAGGCCTGTGGCGCCGAACACCGAGCACGGTATGCACGGGTAGTTGTTGAACTCCACGCGGTCGCCGCCGATCACAACCCACCGCGCCCCTTTCAGGGCTTCGAGGAACCCCCGAGCTTCACCAGCCCCCTCCCCCAGAGGTGGCGGCAGCACGCACTTAGGCATCCCGATCCCTCCGGCATCGAGGAAGCTGCAGACCGCGTGCCCCAAACCCAGTTTCAGCGACTTCAGCTCGACTAAGTACTCGCTCGCCACGCGGAGCAGCCCCTTGAAGCTGGAAGCTCTGACCAAGAAGCCTGCCTCCTGGACGGACAGCAGACCGTAGTGCTGCGCAACGGACTTCCTAGCATCCTCCTCCCTGAAGCCTAGGATTGTCAGCAGTTCCCTGCTGCTGTCCGGGTCCTCTCCGGTCACCGCTGGGGACTTCAGCAGCACCTGGAACTCCAGGTTAACGGGCTGCATGCGCCAGGCACTCACTGCCATCACCTCCCCAGCACGACTCTCCGAACGGGCATGAGCCCCAGCTTCTGGAGGGCTTCGTCCAAGACGTCGCTAGCCCACCTGCCGTCCCCGAGGTCACAGTCGACCACGTTGACGAGCAGGTACTTCCCGGACTTCGCCTGCTGCTCGAGCGCTTGATCCTCGGCCCCCAGAGCCTTCATCGCTTCCACCACCCTCTCCACTTCGTCCTGCGTGGCGACCTGGAAGCTGGCGCGCGAGGCGAAAGCGGGCTTTCGCGAGGAGCCTAGCAGGTACCTCCACCTCGGGTCGCCCGCCTTGTCGGCGATGAAAACGTACCGGAGCACGCCCTTCATCAGCCAGGCTACCCAGGCGTCGGGCTCCTCAGAGCCCGGGCTACTACGCTGTTGACGCCCATGCGCGGCGAGCCTGCATGCGTTGTTCACTAGGTCGCGCGTGTGCTTAGCGGTAATGAAATCGTCTGCCGCATACACGAGAATGGTTAAGCGCCAGCTCCCGCTCCTAGCTGAACTCGACACCGCCTCCCGCACAGTGTTTATGCCTTCGACCCTCCTCCGCGATAGTTCTCTGAGGCGACTCTGAGCCTCTTTGAAGAGCTCCTTGTAATCGGTGATGGTGGAGCTACCTTGCGAGCTCAACTCCCACCACCTTGCCGATCACGTAGTGAAGGTAGAAGCAGATGGGGTTGAATTCCAAGCTCCTTCCGCACAGGTCGCACATCAGGTTTTCGATCTCCTTGAGAATACGCTCGCGTACCTGCCGAAGCTTGTCGAGGCTCTGGGAATCCTTGATGGCTTTGGACAGCTCGCCGAGCCTGTAGTAGTGCTTCAGAGCAGCCTTCACCTCGTCGTAATCCTGCTTCCTACCCCTATCGCGCCTGGACATACCTCCTCACCCAGCTTAGCGGGACCAGCCTGTTCCAGCCGAGCGGACTAAATTTTAGGCCAGGCACCCCTGTTAAGCTCCATTCAGGTAGGTACGAATCGCCACGTAGTACTGGCAATGCATCACTTGTCGATACATAGATCTTTTCCACGTTGCCGAGGAGCAGTTTATAGAGCGAGACGTACTGGCCACCTATGTGAGCTTGCTGCATCATCTGCTTGATGTCCACCACGCGGAGTTTCACCGAGCAGGCTTGAAGCAAGCTCTGCTGCGCCTCATCTAAGGTGAAAGCCAGTCCTCCAGCTGCTGTAAGCAGCGCACCCTTGCTCCAAGACTTCTTAAGCTCCTCTAGGAAGGCGTCCACGCTGACGAACCGTTCACGACCTCTGACTTCCACGAAGCAGTACTTGCTCCTGCTCCCCAGCTGGGCCAGGTCGAGAAAGCTCATGACCTCCTGCGCCGCGTCAAACACGACCTTAGAGCTGGTCACGAGGAAGCCGTAGAACTCGTTCGACGGCGGCGCCCACACCTCGTCGCCGTAGAGCAGCCCCCTGAGCTCCACTCCCGACCCGCTGCCGACATTGAGCATCTGCTGGACGCTCTTCACCGTCCTGTTGATCGCCACGTGCGCGTGGACGCTCTTCCTCGGAGCCCTCCTCCCAAGCTGGAACCAGTAGAGGAAGTGGTCCTTGAGAGGGTCTCCTCCCTGCTGGCTGGCTGGGATGAAGTGGCTTACAGCAAGCTCTCCCCGCTTCAAAGCATCCCAAACTTGGCGGAGGGGGCACTGAGCATTGCAAGTGTAACACGATGCGCTCCCGTCGCACGCGTACAGCAGGTAGGCGCTCGCCGCGGCGCCTAGGACGGTGGTAGCAGGCACGAAGTCGAGCGCCGTCTTGACAACCCCCTCCTTGACCCCCACGCTGCAGTTGCCGTAGAGCCTGATCGAGTACTTCTCCACAAGCAGCTGGCTCATCCACTGGCACCGCTCTGCGGGGACTCCGCAGCTTTGGACCTGGCGAGCTCGGCTAGAGCGCGTGCCAGCCAAGGATACAAGTCCGGGTCGAGCTCGGGTATCTCGGCCTTCTTCGACCTTAGGAACTTCCTAAGCTCACTCTTGAGCTCGCTCTCTTTGGAGTCCATCCTCTTCGCCAGAATCCTAACAAACTCCCTAGCCTCCCCCTCGTTAGTCACCTCAAACCTGGCGAGCTCCGTTATCTCGACGTTTCCGAAGCCCACCGTGCCGTGAGCGCCTATCGGCACTAGGCCCTTGCTCACGAGCTCGATGCTCTTCTCGAACAGAGCAATGTAGTTCAGATCCCCATCTACCCCCAATCTCTCCTTGTAGTGCTTGAGCCTTCCTTCCTCCTCTTCTTTGCACTCCTGGGGGTCCTGGGCGTCGCAGTGGAGCTTCACATCATCGAACGCGTTGTTGATCATCACGAAGAAGTAGAAGACCGCGCCCGGCGGTATCGCCTCGAGGTCGAACAGCCTCCCCTCCTCCGCGGCCCCGGTCACCCTGTTGATACCCACGCGCGTGATGACGTCCAATGGGAGCGTCTCCGTGGTCTCCTTGCTAGGGTAGGCGTTCAGGATCCTAACCCTACCCCTCAAGCCGGCAGCGCCGAACAGCTGGCAGACAAAGCACGGCAAGTGCGCCCCACTAGAGTCCCTTCTCCCCACAATACTCGTTAAGTAGTATTTCTTAGCGTTTGATGCCGGAGGTACCTGGCAAGCGTCAAACTCAAGTGTCGTGTAGCAAACCTCCCTGTAAAGTGGTAGCTCACCAAAACCCGGTATAGACTCAGAGTAGCTTCTCACTTTCCTTAAGAAATTATTCCAATCATTTATATCAACATTAGCATTTTTTAAATCATCTGCCGTAACGTTTTCTAAATTCTTCACTATTTTACTACCATAAGGGCTAAGCTGTGTTCGTATATAGTCCTCAGTAGCGGATCTGAGCACCCCGTGAAGGCTCGACGCGGGAATGTATACGATCCACTTCCCCTCCGCTCTACCTGGCTCGAGCCGCAGGATCCTGGTCTGCGGGTTGTCGACCGGCGTTGGAAGCTTGATGTTCTCGCCGCTGCCGACGCGCACATGGCTTACCGTTCTCAGCTCGTAGAGGATTGCCGCGAAGCTCCCCAACTTCTCGTACCAGACCATTCCCATCACCTTTGCCCACTACGCACGGATACTCTACTGAGCATGAGATAGTACATCGTGAAATTAAAGAGCATGCGTAGTTGGGGCACCACACTAGCTCGGTAATCCTTTACATCTTTTAGACTATCGAAGAGATCCTTGAGGGATCGCTTCTTCCCATCAGTCCTGTAGTAGTGGAACGCTATCACGGCCCTGGCTTCCTCGGGCGTCGTGCATGTGGCTAATGCCGAGAACATCCTCTTCAACCTGCCCTCATCCCCCCTGAACTCCTCAGCAAGCCTTCTCGCGAAACTCTCCAGCTCGTGAGCATTCCAGAGAACCTGAGACGTTGTCTGAGGGGTTGAGTGACCCCCCATAAACATCACCTAGCGGGTTTGACAGTATCTTTTGAGGTTAATTAAGCTTGCTAGCACATAGTAGATGCTGGGATCTAAGCGCATGCGCTCTATTTCCAGAGTCTCCATGAGCTCCCCCCTTAAGCCTCTCTCAAAACCCCTCCCGACAGCAGCGGCGATAGCTTCCTGAGCCTTGTCGTAACCCCCAGCCAGCAGCAACCTATGCGCGAGCAGCAGCTCCTCTTTACTAGCCCCCTCAACCGCATCGAACAAGTAGGCAAACAGCCACAGCGGCACGAGGGTGTAGGCTCCCGGCGCTGGGTCGAACCCTGTCCTTATGTCGGCGAGAAAGCAGCGCACAGGGTACCTGCCCTCCCCGTGTCTGAAGGGCATCCTCGCCAGCTCGAAAGCCGTCCTCAAAAGCCTGTACAGCGGGTACTTCCCGTCGGCGATGAACACCGAGAGGGTCGCCGCGGGACCCTCTACATCTAGCACCTCCCATGTGAAGGGGCCAAAAACGGACAGCCTCCTCAGGGAGTCATTCCCCCTTGGTACGAAGCACCTCTTCTCCAGTACTCTTAGTATCCTGCTTAAAGCCTCCCACACCTGCTCGCCTGGAACCACCACGAAGAGATAGTTAGCCCCGCTTTCAGGAACTATGAGGGTGTCCTTAAGCTCGTTGCTTATTTCCTTAAGCACCTCATTCCAGAATCTCTCTCGCGCCATTAGCCTTGCTGGGTGCGCCATAAACAATGGGGCTACTAATTCTTCTTTTTTCTCAATAATAACAGATAATGTGTTGACTAAGGGTTCTGTCGAATGAAATACAATTCCTAAGGAGTTAAAGGATTTTTTCAAGACCTCCCTGAGAAGAAGAATGTCGTAGTAAAGATAACCTGGAATTTTTACATTATCTCTTGAGGATCTCCTACAGTATTCTTTTATCAGTTGAGAATTATTTAATATTCTTGTTAATATCCTTGAAAGGTGTTCAGTTAGTTTATATGAATATGTTTCATCAAGTAAGGGGAAAATAGCTTCTAATTTCTGTATCTTAATCTTATCTTTAATAAAATCATTCAGGAAATCTGAAACAATACAAATAGCAGCACGTTCGCTAGAAGCTCTTGAAGCTCTTTCTAAGACATTATTCAGTTTACTTATAGTTTTATTAAGATCTTCTTTTACAGCTTTTATAGTTTTATTAAGATCTTTTTTATTAAGATCTTCTTTTAATTTCTCCAGATTTTTCAATACATAATTCACTCTATGAATTTTCACATCCCACCCAGAGTAAAACACCTTCACACCTGGGATAAGCGCTATCAGTCCGATGTTTTCCTTCTCGGAAATTGCAGCGTACACCTTTGAAGCCTGCACCAATTGCTTACCAAGCATTCTCACGTGCTGGCATGTTCTGCAGGCCTTTACTGGTATTTCCTCGCCCCCGTAGTAGTAGATGTCTACGCTTTCAACAGCTTCATTCACGCCGCAATACCAGCACGGCTCTTTTGGGGGTTCTGGGGTTTTCTCCAGAACTCGCAGAGCGCTAAGGCTTCTTAGCGCCTCAACGAGTTTCTCCTGGAGCCTTCTAGCTACGCACGCGTAGACCTCGTCTTCTCGGCATTCATGAAAATCCGCGGTAGCTAAGCTTATCATGGTGCTATATCTTAAGATTCTCTCCAGATCGACATCAATACCATCAGCTTTTATTTTTCCTTCTAGTGTTTTTAATACTTCCTCTCTAACCCTCTGAATCAACTCACCTTTTTCGAAGGCTTGCCGTATATTTTCTGCTATGCCTTCCGGTAAGAGCGATATTATGACGCTACCACGCCTTGTCAGAGGCACAAGGACTTTCTCAGCAATTTCCCGTAGTAGTGGGTCGCTAGAGCACCCCTGGAGCTTCTGGACGGCAACCTCACTTATTACCCTGATAAAGCTTTCCTGGCATGCGTTCACGAAGTAGGCGAAACCTGCAAGGTCGTCCGGTTTTAGTGAGCGCTCTACCAGGGACCAGAGCCCGGTGATGTCGACAATGAGCCAGGCTAGCTTAACGTTAGAGATGTAATTCTTGAAGATCTTTTCAAGGGCATGCTTATCTATTATATTAAAATTTTTAATTTCATCTATAGCTGCGTGGCAGCAAAGCATGAGCGATAGTGACGCTGTGAACACACCGTGGTCGTATAAGGGGATGTCGCACGCAGGTTCAAAGGTCCTCTCCCGTGCGCCTTCTAAGTATTCCTCAGCAACCTTCCTGACGGAGTCTCGTCCCATGATAATAAGCGCATTCGACAAGTTATCCTTATCACTTATCTGTATGGTAAGCTTACCTATAGGAATTCTTGAAAATGGATTAACTTTGATGAATTTATTGTTAGATTTTGATGATAAACTCTTTATGAGCTCTTCTGAAGCAAACCCGTATACCGATGATGCTATACGATCAAATGGGTGAGAAAACAACGCGGCTAGCTTGTTCCTAACGCTTATTGTTTTGTTACTAATTTTATTACTCCATTCTTCATACCATTCTTTATCAAGTGCCATATGATGCAGCAGGATTACTTCTCTTATCTTATCTAGTTCGTCATCAGAAAGATTACTGAGTAACCGTTGGTCTACACCTAGCCTGGAGCCTAGCTCTTTCAGAATTTGCCTAAAACAACAGAAATCTTCGAGGTACTCGTAGCCGAGCAGTGCATGCTTTTTGCCCCCGAGCACGTAGGGCTTTGCTATGTCGTGCAGGAGTAGTCCCAGCGCGAGTAGTGCTACGTCTCTCGGCGTGATGCTGAGGTTTTTGTCTCCGTTGAGGTCTACCGATAATTTCCCTTCACTATCCACGTGGAGAGTCCACGGCATTGCTTTACCACCTGTGGGAGTGGGATAAAAACATGTTGCAGGCGCGTAAAAGGTTCTCGCAGGGATGACCTCTGAGGGAGGCTGTGGCTTGCGGGCTCTGCGTGCTGCTCGAAGCCAGCTCCCGAGCTACACAGGCTCCTGGACAGCCCCTTCCCGGCAGCGACTAAGTCTCGCGCGCGGCGCGGAGGTCGGCAACATCGTCTTTCAATTCTTTTCCAGTTGCTGCCGTCCGAGATAAGGCTTGTACGGCAGTCACAGGCACGCGCAGGAGCAGCTCACTTTCAATTCTTTCTCAGTTGCTGCAGTGGCAACCCCGTCAAGCCCGAGAAGGTGCGCTTCGGCCTTCAATTCTTTCTCAGTTGCTTCCTCGAGGACGTGGGAGCAGAACGTGACGACGGACCCGTCCCTGAACTTTCAATTCTTTCTCAGTTGCTTCATGTTCCCGCCCGCGGGGATCTTGAGCGCTATGCCGCTCGGCAACCTTTCAATTCTTTCTCAGTTGCTTCACGAGCACGTTGCAGTCCTCGCCCAGCCTCAGCCTCAGCGTCACTTTCAATTCTTTCTCAGTTGCTTCGAGAGCGCGAGCCTCGCCGTGGGGTACTGGCTGGACGTGGCGCTTTCAATTCTTTCTCAGTTGCTTCCGGGAGCGGCGACGCTCCCGCGCTCCCGCCCCGATGAAGCTTTCAATTCTTTCTCAGTTGCTTCCAGATGACCGCTGACGACGCGGCGAAGCAGGTAACCTATGACACCTTTCAATTCTTTCTCAGTTGCTTCCGACAGGGTGGCGGCGCTGTTCCAGAGCGCAGCCGACGGAAACCCAGCTTCCAATTCTTTCTCAGTTGCTTCAGGCCTAGCTCAACGGTGAGGTACCGCTGGAAGCTGTTCCGCATCTACTTTCAATTCTTTCTCAGTTGCTTCCAGGAGTACGTAGCCAGCACGGAGCACCTGTACGAGAGCCCTTTCAATTCTTTCTCAGTTGCTTCACCCACGTAATCCTGAGCGGTGACCTGTTTTGAGCGGCGGGTCGACTTTCAATTCTTTCTCAGTTGCTTCTCGAGCGCAGGGGCAACGAGTTCCTCTGCGCCGCGACCCAGCTTTCAATTCTTTCTCAGTTGCTTCAGGCAAAGCAGAGGCAGCGCGCGGCTGAGCAAAAGCGCACAGCTTTCAATTCTTTCTCAGTTGCTTCACAAGCTCGCCGACGCCCTGCAGGAGGTGCTGGATGCGCTGGAGCTTTCAATTCTTTCTCAGTTGCTTCCGTTGGCTTGTTCTCGCGGGTGTTTATAAGCTTTTCCTTTTCCCGTGAGAAGCTTGCAAAACTGCCTCGCACTATTCACCTACGCATGGGAGGCTTCTGGCCTTCTCGAGCTGTGGATTCGCAAATCCCGTTTCGAGCCGGGAACTTTTCCCGTAATCTCTGTTGAAAATAAACCACCCGACGGGAAGCTTCTGGATAAAATAACGTCGAGTTCCCGAGGGGGTGGGGAACTAGGCTGGTGGGTTGGGCTATCAGCGCCTTAACACCACTGCTCGCACATCAGAAGCGCCGCAGAGCGCTCAAAGCCCTGGAGCTGGTGTGGCTCTTCAGGTTCCGCGGCTTCCTGTCCGCGAACCTCCCCGAGGACTTCAAGCGGCTGAGAGAGGCTGTAGAGAGGAGGTTCGGGGCACTGTTCCCAGGCTCCTGGAGCGCACCCTTGAGAGGGACGTGAGCGGGAACCTCCGCGGTGAGGATCTCCTCGGCAGGCTGCAGAGGCTCCTCAAGGGGCTAGCGCAGCTAAGGAGGATTAAGATCTTTTCTCTATTTTGGTAAGAGTAGTGGCGTTGCCGCGCGTGAGCCTCCGAAGAAGGAGTGCAAGGAGTTACCGGTGGAGGCCTAGTGCCCGAGGTCTTATAAGAGGCGCCCCGGCTATGCTCACGTGCCCGTCTACGCTGCCGTGAAGCTGGGGCGCGAGCCGTGCGAGTGCGAGCCGCTGCACGAGCCGGTGGGCGGGTGGGCTTGGGTGCGCTGCCCCGACCTGGGCGCGCTGCTGAGGGAGGTCGCGCGCTCCCTCCTCTCCGGCTTCGAGCCGCTGGTAGCCACGCCGCGCGGCCTCCTGGACCCGCTGGAGGCTGAAGCGCGCCTGAGCGAGCTGGAGGACCCCGTGCTCGACGGCGAGTTCTTAGTGCTCGCGAGGGGCAATCCCTTCGAGCTCCTGGAGCTCGGCGCCACCGCAGTCGAGTGGAAGCCGGGCGACCCCACAGCCAGGGCGCGGTTCCGCGGCGCCCGCGTCGCCCGCTTGCTCGAGCGCGGCCTCATCCCAATCGTGTGGGTTGGCAAGGAATCTAGTAGCTGCTAGCAGCTATCAGCGACTGCACACCTCTGGAGTAAGGCAGCGTGCTCATGCATCGTGAAAAGGCGGTTATACCAGCTTCTGACGAGATGGAGAGAAACTTAATTATAAAGAAAAGGTGAAAACAGGTCTTGACTTCGCATCTAAACGCGCGGCTTGCTGATTCAGAGCGCTGGGAGCGCGGGGTGCGGTAGCTCCCCGAGCAGGTTGTGGAGGGTGAAATCACTCCTCCCACCCGGCGCGCTTGCTCGGAGCTTCCTGGGGTGCGCCTGTCCACGGGCAGCACCCGGCTCCGACGAGAGGAGTTTTGCGGAGTTTGCTGTAAAGCTCCTCAAAGGCTATAAAGGACACCTCACTGCGCTCGGTCTGGAGCAGCTTTTCCGCTACCTTCTGCGCTTCTCTGGTACAGATAACCAGTGCTCTGCTGGCTCCGAGTATTCCTACAAGCTGCTCCAGCGCGCGCACGCGCGGGCATTGCGAAGGTTTTTAAGGTGTGCGGGCGCCTTAAGCGCAAGATGTTTGAGACGGAGCTGCTCTCCGCGATCCTAGGAACTCTGCTGACAATCCTAGCTTCCTTAATCTCTCTTGCCTACTGGCTCGGGAGGCGCGCGCAGGCGCGTGGCTGTAAAAAACGAAGTGCTCTATGAACGGTTGGCAGAGGAGATCGATATTGAGAAGCCTAAAAGTATTCGAATAGCTTCCGCGAGTTCTTAGAGGTTATATCTCATCTCGATTGTTCGGGTTTAAAGCGGCCGTAGCCGAGCGAGGTCTTGGCGCCGATGCCCTTCGAGAGCGCTTGGCCGATCAGCGTTTCGAGCTCGCTGAGGCTGGGCTTCCCCTTGTACGATCTGAGCCACCTCCCCGCGGCGCAGACGACGATCCTGAACGCGACGCCCCCTGGGACGACTAGGAAGCTCAGCGGCGTCGGGCTGCTCTCCGGCTCGCTTATCCTCCCCTCCACCTCGCGGTAGTGCGGGTTGACGATGTCCACGGCTAGCAGGCTGCTGGCGAGCACGTTCACGGGGTAGGCGTCCAGGAAGACTACTGGGGACGCGCGCTGCTCGCGCTGCGGTGCAGCCGGGCTGGGCTGGGCGGGCGGCTCCCGAGCTCTACCGGTGAGCAGCGTGTACCACTCGCTGTTCCTCAGGTACGCCAGCGCGGCGACGGCCCCCTTCAGCGAGGACCCGGGTATGTAGGGCAGGTTCATGTAGGGGTCCCACGCGATCGCTATCTCCAGAGACTCGGTGTACGGGTTCCGCAGACCGATGGCGAGCGGGGTTAGCGTCAAGTAGTTCTTGTTAACTACAACCTGGTAGCCGAGCTCCTCGAGAGCTTTCACAGCCTCGTCAACGTGCTTTCTCGCGTGCTCTAGAAGGTTCGCTATGTTGCTGCGCGAGAAGCGGTCGGCGAGCTCCGAGGCTATGTCGTGCCTCCACTTGTTCAGCTCCCTGCTGAGCTCCTCTGCCGCGAGGTCGCCTCTTCGCGAAGACAGCCCCTCTCTAACCTTCTCGACGAACCTGCACTTTAGGAAGCTGGATACGTTCGTCTCCTCAGCTGATAGGGCTTCCCTTAAGCAGCCGCTCACGGCCATACGAACTTCACCTCAAACCCGCTCCTCTCGGCATAATCCACGAACTCCTTAATAGCGGTCGCGAAAGCACTAATCACTCTCATCTCGTCTATGAGTATTTTCTTCTCTCGCTGTCTCCCCCTTATCTTGTCAATATCCCTCCACCAAAGCACCGCTGGCCAGTCCGCGGAGACGAAGACTGAGAGATAAGCAACCCCCTCATGAACAGCGAGGAAAAGGGGTGATGGTCTCCTATCCGCAACTCCGAGTATCGCGTAGCCTGTCTCAAGCCCCTGCTTCGGTTTCTTTTGCTCCCTAGGCAACCCGAGTACCCACGCGTTCCAATTCTCCCTAAGCGCGTCCGGTTCTCTATAGCTACCGAGCAGTTTTTTCGCCCTTACGCCCCTCAGGAAGAAGTTGTGCAGCTCTTCGAGAAGGCGGCTCGCATCGCCGCCCCTCACCTCTATCACCTGGAAAGGCCGCAGCTTGCGCCCCCTCACGGCGTAGCCGCCGACCAGGTCCCTCGCGCTGACTAGGGGGAGCGGCGGGAGCTCGCCAGCCCCGCTTTCATCAGCTCTCACCTCAGCCACCCTCCTCGCCGCGTTTACTGCGCGCGTCACCTTATCGGCCACGCTCGCTCCTGCGTCGAAGAGGGCTGCGTACTCGCCCGTTGCTCTGACCACTCGGAAGCAGCCGAGACCCCTTCTGCCGCCCTTACCGAAGCCGCTGAAGGTCAGGGCAAGCGAAAGTGCAGCGAGAGCTGCCTCGGCGCTCTTGCGGTCTACCGGCAACCGCTCTTCGACCCTCAACTTAAAACGCGCACCAGGGGTCAGACACTCGGCTTCCCATCTTTCTTCCCGCTCGTGGCTCATAGCCAAGAGGATGAGACGCTGCAGCCCAATGGGTAACTCCTTTTCGGTTTGGGGATCATAGATAACAAGATGTTTCCGACCAGTTTTGGGATCCTTAGCGAAGCGCAGCTTACTATGATGCTTTTTTATATTTTCTATAGGCTCTGTTATTAGCACATAACTAGACGCTGTGCTATGCATACCTTGAGGGTCTGCGTAGCCCAACCCCATCTTGAGACCCACGATCTTCGAAATATTATTCGCCTCATCGCGCGTCGGAGCTTTCAGCAAACCTTGCCGCTCCCTGCTCTCGCCCTTAAGCTGACCAGCGTCGTAAAGGGCGCCAGCGACGAGCGCCCTCGCCCACCACCTCCAGACGCCCTTGATTTCGCTCGGTCTCAGGATCCACAGCTTGTCCAGCTTCAGGGGCTCGTGGCCCCCCGCGAAGAGCGGCGTCTCCAGCTCGAGCTCCAGCTCCACAAGGCTCATGCCTGCTCAGCCTCGAACAAGCTCTCTGCCAGCCTCTTCAGCCACTCGGCGAATCTCAGCGCCTTCTCCTCGGCGACCGCGGCAGTCGGCGATTCGTTCAGATTCTTCAGGACGTCTAGGAGCGTTTTGGCGTTAGCGACCTCTGGAACCCCCATCGTCTTCAGCGAAGCTAGAAGGAAGGCGCCATAGAGCGCGTAGGAGGCTTCTTCCGGCCCCTCTGCCCGACCTTTCACTTGCTTCACGATGGCTTCGGGCTCAGGGCTTGCAAGCGATTCATTGAGCACAGCATCCCCGGCTTTGGACGCTATGTACGCGAGCGTGTACGCGAGCCCTGAATAGTAGATCGACTGGATTAACTGCCTGCACCTCGTCCTGAACTTGCGCGGCACCTCTTCCTTCACGTCGTAGGCACCGCGCACGGCACTCACGCATCTAAGGGCGAGGTTCAGCGCGGGATCGGTGGTGCGTGTGCTCATGCCTACCACCTACGGGTACCAGAGCAGCTTGGCTACCCCCTTGCCCACGGTCTCCTTACCGCCAAGCACCGCAGACTTCAGCTCAGAGAGCTTGCTCAGTATAGCAGTGGCGTCTAAGTCGCTAAGCGACTTCAAAGCCTTATCTACAAGTTCCTTTGCTTTATTTTCGCTCTCTCTCAGGTTCTTTGCGATTCTTTCCGCAATCTTACTGAGGCTTTGCCTAGGTTGCCTCGCCACAATTAAGGAAACCATTAATGTGCGCTGTGGCAAGTACTCCTCGTCCCACAAG
>JAJHRM010000317.1 GCA_020832965.1 Thermofilum sp.
CGGCATCTGCACGATCTTCCTGCACTCGCCTTTCTCTAGAATTTCGCGGACAAAGTTCCTGAGACCCACTCTGTGCAGATACCTTAGGCTCCAGCCCTCGCCTTTAACCGCTCGAAAACGACCAAGGAAAATGCTCTCTATTTCCTCCGCTACGCCATCAATGCTGCCAGTAACCTCCCGGTAAGAGGACACGTGAAGAATAAACAAAAACCTGCATTTATTTTTGGCAGCTGCCTAGCAAAACGCTGAATCAAGAAACATGCCCCGTCAGCTATCTTCCCATCTATGCTCTTGATAATGACTGTCTCACCTCTCTTCAGCAGGCTGTAGGCCTTTGCCGCTGCAGAAGCCGCTGGCAGCGGTTTCCCCGCACCCGCCCACGTGGAGGAGAAAACTCGCGCCGTGCTTTCTGCAGAGCTCGGAAGGCAGCTGCACGAGGGCGCCGGGGCCAAGCCGGGGCATGCCCTCGCTCCTGTTTTCCAGCACAGCGTGCCCCAGGAACTGGGCGAGCGCGGCTCTGCGCTTCTCGAGGAGGAGGCGCATGTAGCTCACAAGGGTGTAAGCCTTGCCGGGCCCCTCCCCCCGAAGAAGTAGCGTGCTACAGCGTCCAAACCTCCCTCTAGTGCATTTCACAGTTTTCCCTCTGTCTCTGCATACCACATAGTCATTCTGTATGCGCACTAGCATGGCTTAAAAGCTATGGAACTAATATGAGACCTGTGAACCATGAGAAGGAGAAGAGGATCTGCAAGTGGCTGCTCCTAGCGTACGAGGAATTTCAAAAGCCGGTCTTTAATCCTTGGAGGGTTTGGGCGGAATTAGGGCGCTTTAACCTGACGCGTAGGGACGTCGACGCTTACCTCATCGAAAGAGGTTACAACCCGTTCGAGAGAGGCGCGTATGTACGGTTCGTGAAAGAGAATTTGCAGAGCGTTATAGAAAACGCAAATGATTGTTAACCGAATACTAGCTGTGCAAACACCCTGAATCAGCGTGAGAACCTCTGCGCCTCTAGCGCGCTTCACGCTGCCGAATGGCTCGGAGAACTCCCTGTGCCCGTCCGTCTGGCGCGCAGCTCTGATGCCAGGAGCTCCCTCAGCTCGCTCGCTACGTCGTCGAGCGCGCGCAGCGTCTTGCTGTAAACGTCTGGGACGAGGAACTTGACTTCCTTCCCCTGCAGCTCCCTCCTCAGCATGCTCTCCAGCCGGATCAGGTCGCCGAGGTGTATCGTAGCTGACCAGTTCCTTAGCACGATCCATACCTCTTTTACCTCTTGGCAGTCCCGGTACTTCCTGACTGACTCAAGAACCTTGAGGTGCGGCGCCGGCGCCGCTCCGAGCAGGGTCTCGCACTCGACCGCCAACCCCCTCTCGCGCACGTAGATGTCTGCGACGCTGTTGCAAACCGGGTGGGTGCAGTACACTTCCTCCGGCTCGACGCCGCTCTCCCTCAGCACTTTGACGACGAGGGCTTTCATCGCTACATGGTCCTCGCTCTCCCGCTCGCCCACATCCCTTCTGACGTGGGCGGCGTGCTCGCTCCGCAGGAGCCCCCTCACGAAATCCCTGTACGCTCTGTCGGCTTCGGCGACCACGGCGTCCAGCTGCTGGAGGGGCGGTCTCTCGAGCGGTAGGCCGAAGCAGCAGCGCACCACTTTAACTAAGCGCTCCAGCACACGGTTTTCGGGCGGAACCTCTCTCAGGCTGATGATTTTTGGAACATAGGGGCTGCTCGACTCCCTGAGCCGCCCCTCAGTTTCCAAAACATCGCTCGCGAGCACGATGAGGAAACCTAGCCCCTGCGAGAAGGTCTCTCGCAGCCTCCTCCTGAGCAGTAACTCGCTTGATTCGCTCAGGCACTTTTCGCTCACGACTACGACCTTTCCCGAGAAGCTGCCGTGAAGCCTGAGCCAGAGCTCGAGCATCGCTCTGCAGTCCTGCTCTTTGCCGGGCTCGGGCAGTATCACGACCGGCTCTGGGTAGGAACCTCGAGCCTCCCTGTACAGCTCTCTGCAGACGACCCAGAAGAGGTACCACAGGTGGGACCCGCTCTCCGGCAGGATCACGGCAACAGGCTCTCCGAAGTACTCTGCAGCCGATGCCACGAGATCCTTGAGCTTATCCCTTTCCTCGGGAAGGACGGGCTCGAGCAAGCCGAGCCCCCCTACAGCGGCGGCTGCATCGACTCCCAGAAGCTTGGCTCTGGCGCGCGCTGGCAGATATCGCGCACGAGGTCAGGACGCGCTTAGAAACGCTAGGCCTTAGGATTGCCGTGCGGGAGGCGCAGGAGGGGGACCTGATCCTGCTGGACGGCCCCCTGTACCAGCGGCCCTGGACGCGCGAGTTGCAAAAAAAGCCCGCACCTCAAGGACGACTGGAGGGAGCTGACGAGGGAGAGAGTCGAGACCCTCAAGGAGAGCTCAGACAGCCGAGTCGCGGTCGTCGGCAGTGTGAAGCAGCACAGCCCAACCCACCACCGAGGACAACAATAAATAATTGAGAGAACTAACAGTCACCGATGAGGCTAGACGAGGAGCTCCTCGAGGCTGCGATGGACGGGGATACCGCCAGAGTCAAGGAGCTCCTGAGGAAGGGAGCCAACGCGAACGCCAGGGATGAGGGGGGCCGGACCCCGCTGCACTATGCAGCTGGTGGGGGGTATGCCGATGTCGTCAGGCTGCTCCTCGAGCACGGCGCGGACGTGAACGCCAGGGACAAGAGTGGCTGGACCCCGCTGCATGAAGCAGCTCTCGGGGGTGCCGTCAGGCTGCTCCTCGAGTATGGAGCAGACGTGAACACTAGGGACAAGTATGGCCGGACCCAGGAGCATGTTGAAGTTGCTAGGCTGCTCCTGGAGCATGGAGCAGAAGTGAACGCTAGGGACAAGGATGGCCGGACCCCGCTGCATGAAGCAGCTGATAGGGGGCTTGCCGAATTCGCTAGGCTGCTTCTGGAGCGTGGTGCGGATCCCAGCATCAGGGATAAGGATGGTAGGACTCCTCTGGATGTTGCCTGGGAGAAGGGGCACAAGGAGGTTGCCAGGGTTATCGAGGAGTATATGCGGGGGAGGAGGGGTGTAGGGGGTTGAGGTTCCAGCTACTCCAGTGAGAACCCTAGCTCAGCAGCCTGCACCTGCCACCCCGAGCATCCTCGGCGTGGAGTGCTCGGGGCTTTGTGTCGGCGAGTGGGGTAGGCTCCTCGTCAGAGTTCGTGGCTCTGGCACTGCTTCTGTGAGCCTCGAGGGTGATGTGGACTGGATGAGCCCTGAGGCTGTGGAGTT
>JAJHRM010000316.1 GCA_020832965.1 Thermofilum sp.
CTGGAGCATTTAGTTCTATGAACAAGCGTAAAGCATTATACACAATATAGGGGTTGTGTTTTCTTCGTGTTAGTGAATCGTGATATACGATGCATGAAGGGTTTAAGAGCACTTTGTAACCGAGTAGCCGGGTGAAAAGGGATATGTACCAGTCTTCGTAGCCGCCGGCTACGAAGTACGCTGGGATGTACGTGCCGTGTATCCTCTTTGACGCCTGCAAGATGCTTCTTCTCACTGCTAGTGCCGCGCCTCTCGCCAGCTGTATTTCCTTAACTTCTTTCAATGCCCCGTTCGCTTTCTCCCCCCAGCAGCCGATGATTCCGAACCCTGCTTCGCTGATGATGTCCCCGCACGAGTCTAGGAGGTTGGGGTACCGGTACTGGAGGAGGAGGCACTGGGCGGCGCCGACGTCCGGGCGCTTCGAGAATAGCTCGTGGATGGCTGCGAGAGCTTTTTCGTCGATGTAGGTGTCCTGGTTTAGGAGGAAGATTACGTCGCCGCTCGAGAATAGGAGGCCGGCGTTGTTTCCGCCGGCGAAGCCCAGGTTTTTCCCAAGCTTTAGTATTTTCAGTCTGTCTCCCATCGCTGCCTTGTATTTTTCGATGAGGTTTGGTGTGCCGTCCGTGCTGCCGTTGTCAACGACTACTACTTCCACGTCTAGCTGCGGGGTGATCGCCTTTAGCAGCGATTGGAACAATTTTTCTATGTAAGTTTGCCCATTGTACGTAACTATTATCACACTTATTTTCATTGCTGCTAGATGTTTGCGAAATAATCTTTCTTGAATATTTCTCGAAATAGTTTGATGTATCTGTTAGCTATGAAGTCCCACGAAAATACCGTTAGGTTTTCTATATAATCGCACGTTGCAGCATTCGACTCCAGGCTTTCAATGATTTTTACTAGCTCGTACGTTGTTTTAAAGTAGTAGCCTTTTTCTCTGAGTATTTCTCTGTGGAAGGGTACGTCGTAGGCTATGATTGGCCTACTGTAGAGCATTTGTTCGAGGAGGGAGGGGTTTGTTCCTCCCATTGTGTAGGCGTGGATGTAGGCTCTGCAGTTGGCTCTGAGCGCTGATATTATTTCAGGGTTATAGATGGCACCTGTGAAGATTATTCTGGGGTCGTCGCCTTTTAGTTTGAGGAGGTATTGGACGTAGGGTTCTTTCTGGTCTACTGGTCCAACTATGACGAGTTTTCTACTCGTATTTATCTTTTTTATTGCTTCTATTTCGATATGTATATTATTTTCCGGTAGGGGTCTACTTATCGTTAAATAGTATTCGTAAGGTTCCAATCCGATTTTTTCTAGTATTCTTTTAGCTCTTTCTTCACTCACTTTGGGTAAGGGGCGGGCGCCGTAGGCAGCATAGACCACGGTTTTTGGGCGCCATCTGCGCTCGAGGTACTTTTTGATAGCTAGCGAGTCGGCTATGGTCGCGTGGGGTATCTTGCAGGATAGGAACTCGGAAACTAGGAGGAGGAGCCCCGCCGCTAGGTAGAGAGGTTTGCGGTGGGTTGGTGCGTACTTCATTCTCACGAGCATGCGCTTCCACTCGAGGCCGTCGGTGTTGACTAGGGTTTTGCGGCCCGCTAGCCTGGCGATGAGGGCGGCGAGGGCGCCGTCGGGTAGTAGGTAGTAGCAGATGTTTAGGTCTTTGACTTTCGTTAGGAGGTACACGGTTTCCACAATGTCGTATACGACTGGTACTGTCAGGAGCTGCTTGTGGTGGGCTTTCACGTGCACTCTTTTGATACCTTCGAACTCGTCGATTCCGAAGTGGTCAGTTTCGCAGGTGACGTACACTTCGAACTCTTTTTTCAGTCTTTTTGAAAGCTCGTAGGCGAATACTTCGGCGCCCCCGTACCTTGGGGGTATGCCGCGAGATCCTATAAGAGCTACTTTGGGCTTGGTCACATTAAGTTGGTGCGCAGGTACTGCGCGTTAGCTCTCGCGCGATTGGGTTTAGAAGTGCCGAAGGCTACCGCGTAAATATGCTCTTTGAAGGCGCGCAGGTAGGTGGTTGCCTCCTCTATAGAACAGGCCCCAGAAGCTAGGATGTTTATAGCGATGATTTTGACGCCTTTGTTGGAGAGAGCTTTTACGGAGTTTTCTGCGAGTTCCTTAGTGCCCATCTGGTAGCCTAGCGGGTTCATAGGCGTCATGACGTAATCTATGTGCAGAGAGTTCTCGTTCAGGAATCTCTCTAAGTGATAGAGGTTCCTG
Source organism: Thermofilum sp. (assembly GCA_020832965.1). Next base: position 2,227 of record JAJHRM010000316.1, read on the forward strand.
GTTTCGACTCCGAAGCCCACTCCTAGCTTTATCTCAACATGTTTCTTTAGCTCTTCGAGGAGGTCTGCGAGACCAAAGGCTATAATTAGCTCTGTGAGAACCTCATGAAGTAGTATGGCCTTCACGTTCTCTTTTGGGAGGATTTTTAAGTAATGTTTCACCTCTCTTGCTATGAAGAGCCCTGCTATTTTGTTGAGGTTTAGGGTGAGCAGCGCGGTGAGCATGCTGATAGGGCTTTCCAGCGCTATATCGCGTCCCAAGGATTTTACGAGATTAGCGGTGCCCAAAATGTTTGCCTGCCTGACGTAGCTCTGAGCATATGGAGTGAGGAGATAGTAGTTTAAACTTTGCAGGATACTTGGGTGTTCATCGCGCATGTACTGAAGCAGCTCGAAGTTTAAGGGATGCGTTGAGAATGTAAAACCTGTAGCTCCTCCCTCAATAGCCGCCCTGATTACTTCGGCTTTGGCCTGAACCGTGGAGAGGGCTTTTTTCTCCTCTCTGGCTTTCTCCTGTGCTAGGTGGCTGACACCTATGAAGGGATTATCGCCCAGGAGTATTTCACTGACCATTTCGTGTAGCTCTTCCAGCTTTCCCGTAAAGCTCGTCTATGAGCTGCATTGTTTTAAGGGACTCTTCGATGTTTGTAAGCGGTTCTCTGTCGTCAATGATGCAAGTTAGAAAGTGTATGTTTTCAATAGTATACTCAGGATCTGCAAGGTTTACTGGTGGTAGACCCTGGTAGTAGTGAGGTTTATAAAGTGTTACTTCTCGTTTTTTGCCGAGCAAGGGGTATTCCCCGCGGGTGCGAACCATAAGGTAGTCCTCGGTGACCTTTATCGTGCCTAGGGTTCCTTGTATTTCAATATAGGTCTCCGGTAATCTGTGATCGGGGTCAGACCACGTGGCTTCCAGAAATATTCTTGCACCTTCATGCGTGTCAAGCTCCGCTATAAATAGGTCATCAACACGTGTATGTATGCTTTGAAACTCTGCTTTATGTACACGGGTTATTCTAAAGAATGAAGTTAATAAATTAATTAAGTGCACGCC
>JAJHRM010000318.1 GCA_020832965.1 Thermofilum sp.
CCGCTTCTTTGAGTGCAGTAAGGTAGCATTCTACATAGTGGTTTGAAAGGGTGATGAGGGAGAGTAACACCGCGAGTGCACCGTAGAACGCTGATGTTAGATACCACGCGGAGCTTCCTGCAGCGCGCGACGGCGCAAGATCCGCCAGCGCCACGCCCTTGAACCACTGGGGGCTTTTGAGCTTGCGCCGGGCGGCGTAGCTGGCGCTCCCCAGGTGGTATGCGACCACGAGGGGGACGTGGAGCAGCTTGTAGCCGGCGCTCCACAGCCTCAGGCCGAGGTGCTTGTCGTCGTAGTAGCTTTCGACCCTGTTGTCGAAGGGTTGGCCCAGCTTCTCTATCGCGTCGGCCCTGTACACGGAGAAGGCCCCGCTGAGGTAGCTCGGGTGGCACGTTTTCGCGCACTCGATCGTGTAGCCCCTGCATATCGGGTACGTCAGCCCGAAGGCGTCTACGGCGAAGCCCGCGTTGTCTATGATGCGGGGGTTGTCGGCCTGCATTATCGTGCCTTGTACGCCCGCGACGTTGTCGATCTCGAGGTACTTGAGCAGTTTTGCGGCGTTGCTCGGCACGATGGCGAGGTCGTTGTTGAGGAGCATGAGGTACTTGAACTTCCAGCGCTTGCGCGCGTAGTGCCAGGCAATGTTGACGGCCCTGGTGAAGCCGTAGTTCTTGCTCAGCCTCACGGCCTCCGCGTCGACGCATACGCGCTTCGCGTGCTCCTTCAGCTCCTCGAAGCTGCCGTCGGTGCTGCAGTTGTCGACGAGGAGGAGCTTGAGCCTCACGCGGCGCCCGAGCTCGGCGAGCCTCTCCAGCAGCTTCCTCTCGATCGCGAGGAAGGGCTTCGAGTTGTAGTTGACGACGACCGCCAGCACCTCGAAATCGTAGCCCTTCTCGGACTGGTTTTCGGGCTTCAAGGGGGTCTCTAGCTTCGGCCCTTCGGCAACGGCCAGTATGCTTTCAGCCGCCTCCATGCCCCGAGCCCACGAGGTGCGCCGCCATCGCGGTCGCGGCCGCCTGCACGCCCAGCACGATGAGCGCGAGCGCCAGCGCGTTCTCGCCCCTCAGCGGCAGGTAGCGGTAGCCGCTTTCGACCCACTTCGCGAACAGGTACAGCGTGTAGGCGCCGCCCGCCGCCACGAGCGCCGCGGCGAGCGCGAGCGCTTGCTCGACGCTGACTTTCGCCAGCAGCCTCGTGATCCTGCTCGTGGGCCTCCCAATGATCTTCGCGAGGTGGAGGTCGGCGATGAGCCCGAGCCCGGCTAGGTTCGCGCCGAGTATGGCTAGCATGCTGCCGAGTATTGCGGAGTGGATGCCGGGGGAGTAGCCGAGGTTGGCGCGGAGCGCGGCCGCGAGCATGAGCGCAGCCCCCGCCAGCAGCATCGCGGCGCCGGGCGCGTAGTAGATGAACTTGGGGGCGAGCAGCATGAGGAGCTTGAGGTGCCGCCAGCCGTCCCTGAGGCTCCTCAGCTTGGATTGGGTGCCCTCCCTCCTCGGGTAGTACGTGATGGGGACCTCCTTTATGCGCAGGCCGGCGTAGGCGGCTTTTATCAGCAGCTCGGAGGCGAACTCCATGCCGTCTGAGGCGAGGTTGAGCTTCTCGAGCGCTTCGCGCGCCGCGGCCCTGAAGCCTGTGTGCGCGTCCGAGACCTTGGTGCCGTAGAACCTGTTGAGGATGAATGTTAGGAGGGGTTTTCCGATGTACCTGTGTAGCCAGGGCATCGCGCTTGGCAGTATCTTGCCTTTTAGGCGTGTCTCCAGGACTATGTCTGCCTTGTCTGAGAATTTCTTAACGAGGAGTGGTGATAAGACGTAATGTAGGAAGCGGTACTGATAATAAGCTCCACCAGAGTTTGAAACTAAGAGTTTGCCGAAGACTGGATAATAGGACTTTATGAGGATACCCTCATCATAATTTTCTCTTTGCAACGTAGGAGCTCCAAGGCTTAACAAGGTGACATCAAAGTCTTTCAATAATCTTTTGTGAAGTTCTTTGAAGCGCCTGCCAACTCCAACTAAGGGTTCAGCGCCATGGATATAGGCAATAGAGGGTTTCCTATTCATGTTTATCATGATTCGTGAGAGCGCCCGTCTTTCTCGTTAAGATTATTAGGTCTATCTTCATCTATGAGTGCTTTGAGAATAGCGATTTCTTGCGCTAGTTTTTTATTTTGCTCTGCTAGTTCGGAAAGGCTAGCCGAGTAATATATTGAGATTATTAGCAGAAATGCGACAAACCCCGCTAGAACAAGTTCTGATATTCGGCTTGCGCCTACAATCCAGTTTATAACTAATAGTAGGTCTGTCCAAGCAGAGAGCAAGATGATTGCTACAGATATCAGAATCCACATGATTGTAAGATCTTCTTTGAGTTTTCCCTTCCTATAAAGATATAAAACATATAGTAGGATTGCAATTCCTGTGAGTGTAGCGAGCTGTAAGGCGTGGCTCATTTTTAGTGATCCTCTTTCTTCGTTATAAGCTTAAGTATTGCTAAGGTTTCTTTAAGGGGGTAGTATAGCAGTCTTAGAGAGCGCAGGCTACTTTTTCCAGCCGATCTTTTGCGGAATTTTACTGGAACTTCAACTATTTTTAAGCCAGCTTTATGAGCCATGATTAACGCTTCTGCATCTGGAAAGTCAACGGGGTAATTGTTTGAGAAATACTCTATTGCTCGGGAGTTCAATGCTCTATAACCTGAAGTGCAATCTGTTATTTTGTAGCCAATTATTATTGAGGTCAGCCAAGAAAAGTATTTTATTCCCATATGCCGTATAAGTGGCGCTTCAATGGGATCTTTATCTAGGTATCGGGAGCCTATAACTATATCTGCTGTTCCCTCAACTAGTGGCTTTATAAGGGAACCTATATATGATGGATCATGTTGCCCATCAGCATCTATCTGTATAGCTATGTCGTAACTTTTTAGCTTAGCATATTTGAAGCCTGTTTGAACTGCTCCCCCTATTCCAAGGTTTATGGGAAGATTTAATACCTTAACTCTGTGTCGCTGAGCTATTTCAGCTGTTGCATCAGTTGATCCATCATTAACTACAATTATATCAACGAATGGAGCTTTTTCTTTTATTTCTTCTAGTGTAGCACCTATAGACTTTTCCTCATTATGTGCTGGAACTATGACTAGAACTTTCAAATCTTTTTTCTGCATATTTATATTCATTATCTAAGCCATAGATGCAGTGTGGCTTCTGAGTAAACGGGTTTGAAGCCTGCTCGCGTATAGAGTCTCATGGCATTGATATTTCTTGCCTGTGT
>JAJHRM010000035.1 GCA_020832965.1 Thermofilum sp.
CAAGGCAGATCAGGGTACTCAGCTTCCTAGCAACACCCTCAAGAGTAAAGCCCATAAACCCATAACCCTTCGAAAAGGCGGGGCAACATGGTGGCGCGCGCTATGAGAAAAGTTTGGGTTGAGGCATTAACACCAAAGCAAATTCTCCTATTCTCCTTTCTCCAGCAAGCACTACCCAGCGTTGAATTCTACTTGACAACCAGGCAGTATGATCTTAATGAAAAGCTCGCGAGTAGGCTCTGGAGGAAGTTCTACATCGTCGGTAGGCATGGTGGAGATTCTCCCAGCAGTAAAGTTCGACAAAGCATCTACAGGGAGGGGGCCCTTCTCAATATAGCCAGGGACGAGGATCCTGACCTTCACTTGACTTTCGCTTCCCCGGATTCCTCACGTGTAGCTTTCGGCTTAAGGCTCCCAGTTGTTTCGTGCAACGATACTCCACACTCATCGATGGTTTCTAGGCTCGTTATACCCCTCTCCAATGACCTGGTAGTGCCGGAGCCTGTGGCAATGCATTTTCAGCAGTTTCGGGAGCTTACGCGAATCCACGTTTTTAAGGGAGTCTTTGAAGTTGCCTGGATCTTGCGGTTCAAGCCGGATCCCGATGCACTTAGGAATTATTCTGTTGAGCCCCTTGAGTATGTTTTTATACGCCCAGGGGAACAGAAAGCTTACTACTACAAAGATGCGGGGGCGGCTACGCTCCTACCTCTAAGAATTGCAAAGCTCGTGCTCAAGAGGACTTCCCTCAGGACAATTATTTACCCAAGGTATAGCGAACAATATAGGCTTTTTCATAGAGAGCTGAGAGATTACGGTGATCGGGTTGTATTTATCAAGAAAGCAGATATCTTCCTCAACCTGGAATTCTTCGCCAAATTCGTCGTCACAGGTGGAGCCACGATGGCCACAGAATCAGCACTCCTCGGAACTCCTGCTTTGACCACGTTTCCCAGGGAGATCGAGGTGCACAGCTACTTAAAGGAGAGAGGCTTCCCTATTTACAGACGCTGGTCTGCTTCAATCCTCGAAGAACTCTTAAGGAAAGCTGAAGACTTGAGAAGAAGGGAAGAGAATATTTTGAAAATCCGGGAAATCTTTCAAGATCCCATATCTCAAGCTCTTGTGCCTGTTATCCGTGGTTACTTGCTTAATTAGCACCCATTACGCGCGCTCTCCCTCATCCGCGCCCGCCATCTTTTATCTGGGCGCCCCTCACCGCGCCCCAGTTGTTGCTGGGGGCTTGGGTGTCATGGGGTCCGCCCGTCGCCGAGCTTCACCCCCCTCCTCGGTCCCGCGCGCTGGAGCCTTATGCCCTGGGGGCTTGGAGGCATTCTCCTCGCCTGCAGGGGGAACGGCTAGCGCGTCAAGGCGCTCTTATGCTCCTCCAGCCACTCGCTCATGGCTTCGAGGATCCTCGTAGCCACCGCCATGTAGTCGTCTGATTCTTCTCTTATCATCCCAGCGAAGTAGGCGTATGCGAGGTTGTACAGCGCGCCTTTGTCCCTGTCCCACTCTAAGCCGCATTTCAGGCACTCGTAGATCCTTGATCGCTTTGCGTGCCCGACCTCCTCGCCCTTGCAGCCGCAGCGCGGGCAATGCCTCCCCGAAGCCCTCCCAAGCCTGAACAATGTGCCCTCGTAGACGGCTAGGTTTTTCAGGCGCCTCCTGGCTCGCAGCAACGCGCGCATGGCTAGGGGCTGGAGGCGCTGGGCGTAGAGGCGAGGCTGCCAAGCACGACCACAACGAAAAGCTTTTTTACAACCCCTCAAGTGTTATAACCGTAACCTCGCGGAAAAGCGGGGTAGCACGTCGGCTCAAGCGCCGGTGGTTAACATGGAGTATGTTTACGCTAGTTTACTGCTATATCACGCGGGGAAGGAGATAAGCGAGGAGTCTGTAAGACGAGTACTTGAGGCGGCAGGCATTCAAGTGGACGACGTACGCGTAAAGGCTTTGGTTGCTGCATTAAAGGAAGTTAACATAGGAGAAGCCATCAAAACGGCGACGCTTCCTGTAGCTGCTTCTAGCATGGCTCCTGCAACCGCACCTGCTCAGGCGCCCGCTGAGGAGAAAAAGGAGGGGAAGGAGGAAAAGAAGGAGGAGGTTAAGGAGGAAACGGTTGAAGAGGGGCTTGCCAGCCTCTTCGGCTTCTAGGCGTAAGCGCGCGTTATGTACAGTTATTTTTACAGTTTCATTCCACTCGTTCGTAGGCTTGTTTTGCTTCTAGCACTTGCCGACGCCGGCTACCAAGACTTCATATACAGGGAAATAGAGGATAAGACTTGGCTCTACGCATCTGTATTCCTCGTGCCTTTAACCCTTCTTGAATTGGCGGGTAATTATGCGTACTTGAGGCTATACCTAGTCTCTCTCCTGCTAGGAGTCCTCATATCATTAGTGTCTCTAAGGTTTAAGCTGGCTGGCGAAGCTGATGCGATTGCTTTTACGTTCATTAGCGCTTTTGAGCTTCCACGTCCCACCCCACTTTCGCTCCTGCCTTTAGGCTCAGTAATCATCTTGTCCCTGGCACCGACAATAGCCTATATGTGCTACAACCTGTACTGGAACATTAAGAGGGGCGGGAGCTTTCTGGGGTACGACGCAGGACCACTCATAAAAGCAGTAGCGGTAGTCACTATGAGATACATTTCCCAGGAGGAGTACGAAAGGAGAAAGCATATTTTCATCCCAGCTACCAGGAAGAAGGGCGATCACCTTTCAATAGAAATAAGCCCAGCCATACCTGGAAACATCGAGAAGCCTGAGCTGGAAGAGTTCTGGGCTGTAACGCTGGCACCGTATGTATCCTTCCTAGCAGTAGGATACCTTCTCTACACCTTACTCCACGTCATACTGTAATGCACGAAATCGCGCGATAAGGACGGCTCTATAACCTAGCCTGCGCTTGCTTCACTGGGATAGTAGCAGGGGAATGCGATGGCTTGACCGTGCTAGCTACGAGGATCCTCAAAGCCAGGGGGCTAGCAAAGCACTCCAGAACCCTAGCATAGCCCGCTCCCCTAGGGGTCGCTCAGCGGCGCCACTCTAGGGGCTCCCGCGCGCGGGACCGAGGAGAGAGATGCCCGGCAACGGGCAAACCCCATGACCCAACCAAGCCAACACAGGCAGTGAGGGATACCCTGAGGGAACCATGATGGCGGGATGTGGGTGCGCGCATGCTTGCATTAAAGACGATAAATCTAAAAGCAGTATCATTGTGAAAAAATAAATTGGCAATGATTGGAAATCCGGGTTAGAGAAAGGATGACTTAAGGGCTAGTTCCTGAGCCTTTAGCGCTTACGTGCCACTCGTCGCCTTGCCTCTTGTGTGCCGCTCGCGTTAAGGGGTTCGCTGACTTGCACAGTGAGGCTAGGGGGTCTCCGAGGGGAGGCGCTGGACAAAACCGGTTTTAGCGTGCGCCTTTAAAAAGGAAAACCACAAAAGAAAAATTACTTTAGGATTGGCTTAATAAGGTCTAATATTGCTTTTTCCCAATCCTTGGCCTTTACAACTCCCGAGGCAAGGAGGACACCGACAGTCCCAAGCTTCAATGCTGCAGCTACATCGTCACCCGTGGTTATACCTGCGCCGCATAGAACCTTCACGTTGGGGTTTATCCTCTTCACAAGGTCCACAGAGGACGTTACAACCTCAGGCTTTGCCCTCGAAACAGGAATCCCTGTTCCAATAAGCTCAGGAGGCTCAATAGCAACCATGTCCGGCCCAAGAGCCGCCATTGCTGCTGTAACTTCTGGAGTATTTGTGCATACAACAGTAACCAAGCCTAGTTGCTTCGCCTTTTTTACTACTACGTCTATCTGGTCAGCACGTACACGGCGTTCGCTGTGATTCACCATTGTGCCTACTGCGCCTGCGTCCTTGACTGCTTCCAGCGTTACGTGTCCAGTATAGCTTCCTGGAGGGACTTCATCGACATGTTGAGAGAAAACTGGGATTTCGACTTGCTGGGCAATGAACGCCAGGTCGGTTAACTGGGGCGCGATGGCAATTGCTACGCCAGTATCCTTGCTCAATCTTTCCGCCACTTTTGCTAGCTGCAAGCCTTTTTTACCGCTAGCCTCGGAGTACGTCTTGAAATTTATGAGTATCAGCGGATATCCAATTTTTAGTCCAGCCATGACTTGTATTCTTCATGGTCGATTATTTATCTTAGGGTTATTAACTCCCGATAAAACAAACAGCTAAGTTTAAAGCTTAGAGCATGTGTAGAGTGTGGGGATGCTTTGGGGCAGAGACATTGAAGTTTACTATTTAAGACCAGATGCTGTAACTGTCTGGAGATATGATGAGGTAGCTAGGAGGCTGAGCCACTACAAGGCAGTTCTTGAGGGCAAACTACCCGCATTCTATAGGGTTGCAAAGAGGGTTCCGGCAGAGTACCGTGAGGGCGCAGGCTTGGGGGAGCTGCTAGATGTCCACAGGAAACATGCGAAGGATTTCTCAAAAATGTACCAAGAGTTTTCACTTCAGGGGTTAGGTGGCAAAATCCCTGAGAAATCTTACCTTGATTTAAAGATAGAGATAGCAAGGAAGATGCTTGAGAGTTGCTCGTTTTGCGAGTGGAGGTGCTCGGTCAACAGGCTTAAGGGGGAGAGAGGGGTGTGTGGTCTAGACTCCAGGGTGCACGTTGCGTCAGCTTTTCTGCACATGGGAGAGGAAGCGCCCCTGGTGCCCTCAGGAACAATATTCTTTACCGGGTGCAGTTTTAAGTGTGTGTATTGCCAGAACTGGGACATCTCTACAAGGGTCGATAATGGAGTTGAGGTGTCTCCTCAGGAGCTTGCCGACATAGCTGTTAAGCTTTATTTAAGGGGTGCCAGGAACATAAACTACGTTGGAGGGAACCCGGATCAGCAGTTGCACGTAATCTTGGAGTCCCTCAGGTACATGGACGTGAATGTCCCACTTTTATGGAATACAAACATGTACATTTCCGCAGAAGCCCTGGAACTACTGCTGGACTTAATTGACATCTGGCTTCCGGACTTCAAGTACGGAAATGATGCTTGCGCTAGAAGGCTCTCCGGCATCCCTAATTACTTCAGCATCGTTTCGAGAAACCACAAAACCGTGTGTGATGCAGGTAGAGACATGATTATCAGGCACCTAGTCCTGCCTAACCACGTGGAGTGCTGCACAAGGCCCGTTCTTGAGTGGATTTCTAAGAACTGCCCTAGGGCGATTGTAAACGTGATGGACCAATACAGGCCTGAGCACCTTGTAGCCAGGTTCCCGGAGAGGTGGAAGGACATCGCTAGACCGCTGAATGCAAGCGAGATAAAGGAGGCGTACAGCTACGCTGATAAGCTGGGATTAGTGTGGAGAGAAGTCTCGCTATAGACGACTACGAGGTGGAGCTTAGCGAGGTATACGCACAGCTAAAGGACAACAACTCGACCAGGATCCTTGTCCAAGCCCCAGACGGCTTAAAAAGGATCGCAGTCCTGGTGGCTGAGAAGCTTGGACAGGATGGATACGAGGTATACCTCTCTGGGAGCCATGCCTGGGGCGGGTGTGACATAGCTGTGAACGAGGCAAGATCCTTAGATGCTGACACAATCCTGCATATCGGACACCACGGGTTCGTCGGAGCCAGGGTGACGAATGTTAAAGTCCTGTTTGTCCCAGTGAACTATACGGGAAACTTTTTGGAGCCATTGAAGAAGGCTCTCGAAGAGATAATGAGAAGGGGCTATAAGAGTATAGCTCTAGGAGTGACTATTGAGCTGCATAAAAGATATGGTGAAGTGGAGAAATTAGCTTCAAGCGTTGGACTAGAGGTTAGAACAGGTTTCCTGGGGAACTTTAAAGGCCTGGTCATCGGCTGCAATTATAGTGCTCTCCCCGAGGCGGATGCCATCCTGATTGTTGCAGGAGGGAAGTTTCACGCGCTAGGTGCAGCACTTTGGACGAGGAAAATTGCCTGGTGCGTTGATCCATATTTGAGGAGTTACGGGGTCGTAGACGCTAAACCACTCATTGCGAGGAGGCTTAGGGACCTAAGCCTAGCTATGGATGCAAGAAGCTTTCTCATTGTTGTTTCCTCTAAGACTGGCCAGCTCCGCCTCAGCCTAGCTGGTGAGATTAAGAGGAGACTTGAGCAGGGAGGGAGGAAAGCCGTCATCGTAGTTCTTGGTGATGTGAGTAGGGACAGGTTGCTCGACTTTGGGAATTATGATGCCTACGTAAACACGGCATGCCCGCGCTTAGTAATAGATGACCCCGACATTTTCCCCGGGCCAGTGGTCAATCCTGGTGAGTTGAAATACGTGCTTACTGGAAGGCTTGAGAACTACGACTCTCGGGACCTCTTCCGCCTCGGCTTCGCTCTCCTCCCGTAAAATAGCTCCTTTAGCAGCAAGGCGTCCTGTTCCAGGTTAGGACTCTCGGAAATGACCACGCCTTTAATGTTGAATTCTCTAAAGGTCTTAACCAGCAACTTGTACTCTATGTCTGACTCGGCTAGGTTTAAGTGCCTCTTCTCGCCTTTCTCGCCGTACTCAATCCCAGAAACATGTATATGCATGTTATCCAGCGCATGTCTGCCTAAGGCTTCCTCAAGCTTTTCCAGGACAGATGCAAAGTCCTGGTACCTCTTTAAACTGCCTCCAGTTCTAGCATGGAGGTGGGCAAAGTCTATGACTGGTAGCACACCTTCCAGCTCCTGGCTAAGCTTAATCACTTCCTCTAGGCTTCCAAATTCGGAGGGCTTTCCAAGCACCTCCGGTCTAAGCCATATCTCGACCCCTTCGTCTCTAAGGTGTTTTAAAGCTAGCTGGAGGCCTTCCTTCACTTTCAAGTACGTGGCCCCCGCCTCATCATCGCCGTAGTAACCCGCGTGAAAGCACACACTCCAGGCGCCGGCCTTGTAGCCTATCTCCGCACTCTTAACTATTCTCTCAATGCTTGCCTTGACCTTAGCCTCTTCGGGGCTATTCAAGTTAATGTAGTATGGCGCATGGACCGTCAATACCATGCCTAGCTGCTCCCTCAATTTCCTGATTTCCGCGGCACTTTTCTCGCCTAGAAAAATGCTACGAACAAACTCTATCTCCATTGCGTCGAGCCCTAACCTTTTCACCTCGAGAATGCCCTCCGTTAAGCCACCCTTCCGCACAGTTGTTGGGATGCCCGCGGGGCCGAAGTAGACTCGATCAGGAGACCACATACAACTAACATTTTTCCACGAGTATCTAAATTTTACTTTATGCTTGTGCTAGCGCGTGCGCTGTGTCAGTGAACCCTTAACGCTTTTAATAATCTTTTGCCAATGGATAATTTTTATAGTTTCCGCTGCGCTCCTAATTTCTTCATGTTGCCACCTGTATAAGCTTTCGTATGTTTAGCGGGCTGCCACTCCTCCTGGGCAAAGCCGTTTTTGTCCAGCGCTCAGGCATCTATTCAAAGACCTCGTTGATGGGTGGGCTAGGACAAAGGGCGCGCTCTACTACGGGAGCGAGTAGCTAGAGGGGTAGGGAAATGTCTTGAGGTTGCACGAGCATGCTGGGAGGAGGACGAAGCCTAATCCTCGCGCGCAAACAGATCACCCCCAGAGTGTACAGGTGCCCCCTATGCAATCTAACGTGGAGCAGAGACCGAATGGCGACATTCCGCCTGGCACTGGCACGCCACAATGACTAGGAATGAGGAGCTCAAGGAGGCTTTACTGAGCTGGCTCGAGGAACACCCGAGAGCACTGCTATCCTAGCTTCTCCGTTCCCCGGGGACAGCCACCAGGCGCTCCCCGAGGGCTCCCGCGCGCGGGACCGAGGAGAGAAATGCCCGGCAACGGGCAAACCCCATGACCCACTCAAGCCAACACAGGCAGTGAGGGGACCTCAACCAAGAAATGACGGGCGGGATACGGGTGCGCGAGCTCGGAGAAGGGTCTTTCCCGATGGTTCATGAGAAAACTGGAGTATAGCATCATAGGACGCCTCAGAAACCGCTTGGCTGCTCATAAAGAATTTAAAACATTCACGGAAAATAACGTGGTGAGGTCTATGTCGCTTAAATTTGAGCCTGCAAATGAGAGGCAGAAAATATTGCTAGGAGCATTGGAGAGCCCGGATGTTGACCTTGTGGGGGTTTTTGGCCCCAGTGGTACGGGGAAGAGCTTTGTTGTCCTGCTTTATGGGCTTTCAAAAGTCAGGGAAAACAAGTACAAAAGGATGATCGTTATAAGACCGCTAGTAAGCCTCTCGAAGTCTCGCCTCATAGACTCCTCTGAGTTAGGGGAGATGTACTTCGAGACTGTTTCCTCCTACCTAGTGGACGTTGCTGGCGACTACGTCGACATGACCGAGTTGAAGAGCTTCTTCGAGGACAAGAGGGTGGTGTTCGTTGACCCTAACTTTCTCGCTGGGAGGACTTTTGATAATAGCCTTATTTTCCTAGACGATGTTCAGTATTTGAGCCCGGAAATCATCACGGAAGCTATTGTAAGGATGGGTAAGAACTCTAAGCTGGTGATAGCAGGTGACCCCATTCTCCAGGCGCTAGAAGGTAAGCCTAGAAATACCGCTGCCATTGCCCGCGAGTTGCTGATGGGAGAGGAGAAGGCCCTCGTGATAAACATGGGGATAAGTGACATCGTGAGACCTGGCTCTAGGAGAGGATTCAAGCTGGCGCTGGAGTCCAGGCTGAGGAGGCGTAACTTATCGGAGGAGGAGGCCAAGATCAAAGCCGTACTGCAGTCTCACGCGCCCGACGCGGACATAGTAACAGTTGCCTGGCTCAAGGACTTAAAGGAGAAGTTTGGAACGCATACTGCGCCGGATGTTTTAGCCATTGCTAAGGAGAACACTCTCAGCAGGCTGATCGGCAAGAAGGGGGAGAGGATAAACAAGGCTCAAGAGGAGGTGGGCATGCACATTAGGGCGATTGAGCTAACGCAGGACCTAGGCGAAGTTGTTAAGGCAATTCACCCCGTTGGGTGGATCAGAAAGCACATAGCGAGCGTGGAGGTTGAAGGCGCCGAGCTAGTGGTTTACGTGGACCCGGACGAGTATGGCGCGTTTGTGGGAAAGCAGGGATCGTATGTGAGGTTCCTCGACGAGGCGTTGCGTAAGATACTTGGCTTAGGCGTCAGGGGGAGGCACGCAGAGAAAACAGTAGAAAAGAGGAAAAAGGGTAAATGAGCTACAGCTACGTGATTGTAGCAGAAAAGCACTCAGTTGCAAAGGCCATTGCAGGCTTTCTGGGGGGCGGGAGCGTCAGGAAGGTGGCAGTAGAGGGCGTGCCCGCTTACGAGTTCACATGGGGCTCTTCCCGGAGCATATCCATAGGTGTTAGCGGTCACATCCTGGACTTTGACTTCCCGAGGGAATATAACAAGTGGGACAGGGTCGATCCGAGGCAGCTATTCTTCACCAGGCCGATTGTTGTTACGCGTGAGGGGGCACTCAAGTACGTAAAAGCGTTGAAGCAGCTCGCCCTCAAGACATCTACAGTCATACTGGCGTTAGATGCCGACGTGGAGGGGGAAGCCATAGCTTTCGAAGTGATCAGAGTCATGTCAGGCGTGAACCCCAGCCTCGAGTTCAAGCGTGCGTGGTTCAGTGCAATAACTAGGGCAGATATTCTTGAGGCATTCAGAAACTTTAAGGAACCCAGTGAAAATCTTGCAAACAAGGCTTTTTCCAGGATGATTGTGGACTTAACGATCGGATCAAGCTTTACTAGAATGCTTACCCTGTCTGTAAGGAGGAGGAATGGTTTCCTGCCGAGAGGAAAATTTCTAAGCTATGGTCCCTGCCAGACTCCTGTTCTTTTCTTGGTGGTGAGGCGTGAACTAGAAAGGGAGAACTTCAAGAAGAAGAAATACTATACTCTGCGAGTAAAGTTTGAAACGCCCGATGGGGTCTTCACCGGACATGCAACCTTTGAGGACTACACAAAGGCGAGCGATGCGCTGAAAATAGCCAAGAACAGTGTAAGGGGAGTTGTAGCGTCATCGGAGTACGTCGTTGTAAACATTCAGCCACCAGTACCGCTCAACACGGTATACCTAGAGAGCAGGAGCAGCCTGTTCCTGAACCTCAGACCCAAGGAAACACTGGCTATCGCCGAAGCGCTCTACGCCAATGGCTATATCTCTTACCCGCGCACCGACACAACGAGGTACCCGCAAACGCTCAACCTGAAGAGTTTGCTCTCTATGTTCTCTGAGTGGGAAAATGCTGGCTGGTACGTGAAAAAGCTGCTCTTAAAGGGCTTCAGGCCTACGGGGGGAAGGGAGGATGACAAAGCCCATCCACCGATTTACCCAACAAGAGCAGCCTCAAAGGATGAAATAGTGAGAAAGTTTGGGGAGAGGGCTTGGAGGGTGTACGAGTACGTTGCTAGGCACTTCTTGGCAACTCTAAGTGAAGACGCGGTTCTCGAGAGGCAAAGAATAACTGTTATCATTGATGATGTACAGCTCCAAGCTGAGGGGAGGAAACTTGTTTATCCAGGTTTCTACCAAGTGTACCCTTACAGCGTTCCACAAGATGATCCGCTACCCTATGTTCTCAGCGGTGAAGAAGTGAAGATTCTTGAGGCAAAGCTCGAAGAGAGGACCACTCAGCCTCCCCCGTACCTCAGCGAGTCGGAGCTCCTAGCCCTCATGAAAAAGTATGGCATAGGGACGGATGCGACGATGCAAGAACACATTCACACGAACATAGAGAGGAAGTACTTCATCGTGAAGAATAAGCGCCTCATACCTACCCCCCTTGGCAGGACGCTTGCTGTCTCCCTTTATGAAACGGTTCCTGAGCTTGTTCTACCCGAGATAAGAGGCAAGATGGAGTCTAAGCTTGTAAAGATAGCTAATGGTGAGGTTTCCCCGGAGGAGCTCGTTCAGGAGATGCTTAACGAGTTCCTCTCATACTACGATAGGCTCGAACAAAGTATTGATAAGGTGGCTGAAAAGCTGGTTGATGGACTGAAAAAAGTGTACTTGGAGAAAGCGCTTGAGAAGTCCGACTCCCCGATGAGAAGGAGCATATCCTCTACAAGGAGGAAAACACGCGGTGGAGCGTAGAAAAGTATTTTAAAATCCGTGTCTCATGAGTGCAGGAAGCTCTCGAAAATGGAGGGGGCCTCTAGGAAGACATTTGACAAGGTGCTTGGCAGAAAGCTGTCATTCAAGGCTAAGTACATAGACCAGCTCTTTAGCGGTGAAAAGACAACAACTGTCAGGCGCGGCATAGTGATGCCCAGGTACGACATAGTCTACATTGAAAGCGATGGAAGGATATATGGTACCGCAAGAGTGAAGTACGTCCGCTATACTAAGCTTAGCGAGTTAACAAACGAGGACGCAGTTAAGGACGGTTTTAACTCTAAGGAGGAGCTGCTACAGGCGCTGAGGGAAATTTACCCTGACATAGGCAAGGATGAGTGGGTAACAATCATATCTCTCGATAACCTTAATAGGTTTCCCGAGCCGCTACCCAGGGACCTAGTCAGCAGAGATGCTGTTTCTGACGAGGTCTCAGAGCTTGCCCGGTTAGCGTTAGCCAACGGGCTGGCTGAGGAAGACCTAGAGCGCAGGATCCTTGCAAGGTTAGCCATCGTTGGAGACATAAAGGAGGCGGCGAGGCATCTCAAGCTAAAAGAGGAAGATGTAAAGCTTGTCCTAGCAAGGATCGCGAATGAGCTGAGAAAGAGAGGTCTACCTCCATGCTAGCACTTATAAAGCATGTTATTAGAGCCTATGCGGCTATGCCTAGACCCGTAATATTTATTTTGCATGGAGACCTGGACGGAATGGCTGCTACGGCGATCATAGCTGACAGCTTAAGGAGGAAGAAGGGGAGCACCGAATTCAAGTTCCTATTTTCGCAACCTCACGAGCTTGACAAGGTTCTCCAGCAGGTAAACGGTGACTTCGACGAGCTTTACCTGGTAGACCTGGCCATAGACTCTGAATTGTGGCCCAAAGTAGCCACCAAGCTTGTGGAGCTGTCAAAGAAGGGTAGAGTCGTGTGGATAGATCACCACCCCTCAACAATAGATCTTGCATCTAAACTAGCTGAAATAGGGGTGGAGACAGTACTCGAGAAAACTAAGTCAGCAGCAACCATTGCTAGACGTTTCCTAAGTGAAACTTCTGACCCAAAGTTTTATGAAGACATCCTGAGGCTGGGAGAAGCTTCGGATCTAGCAATCGAGATCGAGAAAGAGGACCCCCTGCATCACCCCCTCGAAGTTTTGAGCATGGCCCTTGCATACAAAGTCCGGGATGAGAAGCTCAAAAGGAAAATCTTGGCAACCTGGCTTAATGAGAAAATCATTGTCCCTGACGAGGTAGTGGAGGCTGCGTCGGAGGGAGAGAGGATATTTAAGGAACTATACGGGGAGGCTACCCGGAGCATCATCTTCGACTCTGAGAAGCTAACGATAGTTGACCTGAGGAGTAGAAGGGTGTATGGATTCGCTGGCAGAATAGCCTCAATGATAGCTAACGAGAAAGGTAGACCCACCATCGTCTTGACGAGGCTAGGAGAAGCCGCGACACTCATCACTTTCAGAGCCCCAACAAAGGGCAGCTTCGAGACGATATCCGCTACTATAGGGAGAACAGCCAGGAGTCATGGCGGTGGCGGGGGTGGGCATCCTTCCGCCTTCACATACAAGGTACCAAGCACACTTGCTGAAAATATCCTCAGAGAGATAATTGACGTTGTCAACGAACCTGACATGTGAGTGCCCGTTTTTATGAGGAGACAGAACAGCAGCCTATGGCTAGCTGACTAGCCTCAATGCGCCCTGCGATGGGCAGAAAGCATGGGACCGCGCGGATACATGCTTCCCAGAACCGCTAAAAATATACCACTCCGTGAACACATTTTTACGTGGCTCAGTTCACCTCTAGCGCTCCTGGAAAAGTAATATTGTTCGGCGAGCATTTTGTTGTAGAGGGGCAGCCAGCAATAGCCGTGGCAGTCTCGGTCAGGGCATACGTTAGCGTCGAGCCAATAGAGAGAGACGAGATCCAGGTCTACTCGAAAAACTATAACCTGGCTGAAACATACATCTTGAGAAACAGGGAGAGCTGGAGCGGCAGGATGCTTCCCGTAGCCGTAGCAGCATATACCACCATGCTTGAAGCCGGCAGGAAGACGGGATTAAAGATAGATATAGATTCGCAAATCCCACCCAGCAGCGGCATGGGGTCCAGCGCGGCTGTATCAGTCGCGACGGTTCACGCTACGAGCCTCGCCCTAGGCCTAGAACTAGAACTCAAAAAGATCTCAGACATAGCCTACGAAGCAGAAAAAGTTGTCCACGGAAAGCCAAGCGGTATAGACAACACAATCGCGGCCTTTGGAGGAGCAATCGCCTACAGGAAGGGAGAAGGATTCGTACAGCTCAAACCGGTATTCAGAGGCGTAAAACTAGTCCTAGCAGACACCGGCAAGCCCAGAAACACCGGAGAAATGGTCCGCAAGGTACTTGCACTCAAGAACACCTACCCAAGCATCCTAGACCCCATCTACTATTCTGCGGGCAAACTCGTCGTAGAGGCAGCCCAGCTCCTCGAGCAAGGAGAATACGAGAAACTAGGAAACCTAATGAACATAAACCACGGCCTCCTTTCTGCAATAGGCGTCTCTACAAAAGAAATAGAAACACTCGTACACACGGCCAGAGAGAGCGGAGCACTAGGAGCTAAGTTAACCGGAGCTGGGGGAGGAGGATACATAGTCGCCCTATGCAGAGAAAACGACACCGAGAAAGTCATCAACGCCTTAAAAAACCATGCTACAAACATCCTAACAGTCAACCTAGAACAAACAGGAGTAAGAAAGGAAAATATCTAAAAACATACCAGGCAAAGACGAACAAAGCGCGCGCTATACAGGCTATTTCAAGGAAAAATTTATTAGCTTGTGACTCTCTTTGCATAGCAGCCTTTGTGCGAGCCCCGGTAGCTCAGTCGGTAGAGCGCTGCTCTGCGCGTGATACCCACGCGTGGAGCGTCTCTGGTAAGGACTAGCCCTCCTCCGGACAGGCAGAGGTCCCGGGTTCGAATCCCGGCCGGGGCTCCAAAGCTTTTCTGTTATGTTGCTGATAGGCTAGCGGAGATTAATCATGCTTAACCGTGTTGCTTTTGGAAAGCTTTTTTGCGTGTGGAGCATTTACTAGTGGTGTCGTTTTTGCTGGAAAATTGTCATGGTTTATTTCTGATTAATAGCGCAATTGTCTTTTAGTAGTGTCGATGGAGGCGGGCAGTCTGCCTTTCGAGGGAGCATGTTATGAATGAAAAGTTTGTGTTCAAGAGAGTTTAGCACGCTATGACCGAAAAATAGTACTAGACATCTAGTTGTCACAGGGAGGACGTAGGCGTTATCCCCCCTAGAGGCATTATAGGCGTAATAAGAGAATACCTTTACTTCGCAAATCTTAGTAATTTCTAAGTATTCTCTATTTCCTTTCAAGCATTCATCTTTGTGTCCTCGAAATATGATTTGCCGAGTTGAGAGTTACTCGTGGAGCTTGAAGAGTAGGTGTATTAGGCGGTCAATGTCCCAAGGAGGAAGCGTGGGGGTAAGTTCGCTTATAGATGAAATTTCCTCGTAGAGTTGTTCTACTTGGGTGTAGAGCTTATTGTATATTGCATAATATGCATCGTAGACTACCGCTTCTTTTGGATCTGGGTGGATCCTGGCCCTTTCTTTGAAGAATCTTTTGGCAGCCTCCTTGTGCGAGGCGGAGTGCCCGAGAGCTGTGCTCG
>JAJHRM010000319.1 GCA_020832965.1 Thermofilum sp.
GTATCCGTGCGTGCCGCCGCCTCCGTAGGCCACTATGGTGTAGGAGGGCTTCAGCGGGTGGAGCCTGCGGTAGACGAGGCTTATTCCCTTCCCCTCGACCTCCCACCTGGTTCCGCGGACGAACTCGTGGTTCTCGTCGGGGGGTATCCTCCTCATCCGCTCAACGATTGCCGGATCCTCTTCTGGATGAGCGTTCGTGCCGTCAGGCGGGCTGACGCTTGAGACGGGGATTCCGTAGTAGCCGAGCTCTCTGAGCACCTCTTCATGTTGCTGAAGCGCCTCCTCGAGCTCCTCTCTGCTCGCAACCCTCACGCTGTTCGCGGCGAGGTAGTCCTTGACAACGTCGAAGGTGAGCTTGTCCCAGACCTCGCGCTTCCACCTCCACGCCCTCTCTGTGCCTACTTCAAGCCAGACGCCGTCCCACTTCCTCATAACCTCCCTGTAGACCCCGCCGAGCTCATCTAATCTGCGCCCCTCGAACGCCTCGATCGCTGTGAGGGGGTACTTGGGGAAGAGCCCGGCGGACTCTCTAAGCCTCTTCGCAAACGCCGATCTAACCCTCCAGAGCTCGTTCAGCCCGCCGACGAGGTCTCTCCTGATGCCGACTATTATCAGCCGCTCCCTCCTCTGGGGGACCCCGAAGCGCGAGAAGTCAAGCACCTCGGAGAAGATTACGTGGTAGCCCTCTACAGACCCCGCAGGCATCTCGCCCCCTATTACTTTCTTGACCTCGCCCCACCTGAGGTTCAGGTTGGAGAGGTCTTCAAGTATGACTTTATACGCCAGCCCCCTGTTGGCGCTCACGAGCCCCGGCACGTTCTCGAAGAGGAAGGCCTTCGGCTGGAGTGTGACGAGCGCCCTGACGAAGTGAGCGTACAGCCTCCCGCGCCTGACCTCTATGCCCCTCCTGTCCCACTCGGGGCCCCTGACGATTGAGAAGTCCTGGCAGGGGGGCCCCCCGACGACTACATCCACCTCCGCACCCCTTAGAGGGGCGAAGTCCACGCGCTCGACATCGCACTCCAGCGCGACGCCTGGTTGGGCTTCGACCCTCCCATCACTCCCGCATGCCGCCGGCTTCAGCCCGAAGTTCCGCGAGTAGGTCTGCACCGCCGGCGCGAGGACGTCGTTGGCGAAGACCACCTCGTAGAGCCCGGTCTGTACGAAGCCCAGGTCGAGCCCCCCGGCCCCAGAGAAGAGGGAGACAACTGTGAGCTTCCTCATCTCTGAGCGCCACCCTCCGCGCCGAGGGATCTCTTAGCGCTCTCTGCCACTACTGACTTCTCGGCGAGCCAGGCGAGCACTATGTTCCTCACGATCTCCGCGTCATCGTTGCCCATCACCCCCCTGAAGCGCTCTACAAGGCTCCATTGCTCCTCCGTGAACGTGACCTGCACCCTCTTAACCCTTCCCTGCTTACCTTTGTGTTTCAAATTACACACCATAGACACATATACAACACAGAGACTTATAAAGGCTAGGGCGAGCAAAAAGTCTCGAACGCGGTGAGCCTTAAATTTGCGACGCTCGCATAAAGAAAGCCGGAGGCGTTGAACTTGTGGAAGACCGTGCTCGGCTTGAATGAATACACTAACGCTCTGCTTTTCGCTCTCAGAATGTGGTATTATGGCAAGAAATCTACGCATGAGTGGCGGAGAGCTGGTAGAAGAGATCTGGGCAAGTACATAAACGATCATGTGACAGGAAAATTGGCGGAGATAGCCTTTGCAAAAATGCTGAAGGAATGCTATGGCATCGATGCAGAAGTAGATCTTGAAGTGCGCCGAGGCTCGCATCTCATGAACGAAACAGACATAAAGACTGTAGAGGTTGAGGGTGTAAGGAGACCCCCTCGGCTTAAGCTCGATGTAAAGGGCACAGGTCCGAGGTCTAAGTATCTTCTCATCGACGCTCAAGAATTTAAGAGCAGGAGGTATAATGTATACGTCTTAGTGCTGGTTGATCTGCCCAGAGATCACCTTTTGGGTTTTTTCGCGGACGAGACCAAACTGCCGCCTGATCTAAGGAAGTTCGCAGAGAGTCTGAGATCCCGGCTGGCGAAAATTAAGGCGGTTGTAAGGGGCTTCGCCTATAGGGAGGATATAGAGACGCGTGGAAGGCTGTACAAAGCAGGGGAGAAGCTCTTAGACCCTCAGAACCCGAAGAAGGTGCTCACAACGCTTAAGGTAGACAACTACGGTCTCCCTATAACTCAGCTAAGAGATAGCGAACAGGAGTGGCGTGCTCTGATAAGTAGGCTGTAAAGCGTTTAATAATTGTTTAGGACAGCGTTTATATGAGTGTATTGTGGCAAGACGCCACGTAAAGCACCTCTACGCGATAAACACCCAGTCGAGGTATTAGGCAGGCGTTCAAGGGAAGAGGTTAACCTAACATTGTGAAATCCAACCCAGCCTCTTAACGAGGGGGAAGCCACCAACCCTTAACTAGAGATGACCGTTTCTTTCAGAAAAGCGTTTTCAAAAATCTTCTGCATTCTGCTCTCAGAGTTTGAGGTGGGAGCTAGTTGCGTGGTAAAATCATACAGGTAGGTCGCGCCTGGTAGGTGGCGCTCCATGCAGAAGCTGGGGTCTGAAGCTTTGCACCCCCTGCATGACGTCTTTATAAATCGCTTTTAGAAAACGTCTTTTTCGAGGATCAAGACGTTTTCAGGTGTCTTTATGGGTAGGAAGAGGTATGATGACGATGCTCTCAGGGCTAAGGCGCTGGAGCTGAGGAGAGAGGGGTTGAGCTACAGGGAGATCGCTAGGAGGCTTGGGTGTAGCGTCTACAAGGTGTGGGAGCTGATATCGCCGCACGAGAACATTCGATCGAGGATCAAGCAGGTGGCTGAGCTAGCCCAGAAGCTAGATGAGCTGAGCAGGAGAGTTGGCGAGATTGAAGAGAAGATCTCTAGGGTGAGGGGCTTAGAGGGCTTGGCTGAGCTAGCTTCTAGAATCGAGAGGCTTGAGAGAGTGGTGAGCATGATGGAGGACGACCTAGTCATTATGCAGTTCAGCGCGCTCTACAAGGTGCTCGAGAACCCCTGCAGGTGGATTAATGGGGAAGGATACTGCACGCTGAGATGCCTCGAGGAGTGGGAGATCCGCGGCACGAACTGGGTTGTGAGGAGAGAAGTAGTAGACGGTGAAGTAGTATACAGGTTGAACGTCAAAGAACACCCGTGGCTGTGCCTAGAGTGTCCCTTCTACGAGCCTAGAGTGTGAGTCACAATTTTGGGATTCACGGGTAGAGAAGATG
>JAJHRM010000320.1 GCA_020832965.1 Thermofilum sp.
AGAAGATGTACGCGATTTCTTTGCTCCGAGGGGAAGCGTACCCCGTGGTGCAACACGGGGCAAGGCTTTTCGTTGAAATCCCATACGGGGGGCGCGTCTACCGCGCTCCCATACAGTTCAAACTATAAACTTTTTCTTTTTTAGGGTGGGAAGGATGCAGGCACCCACATTAGAGCGCTTTCTCCTCCTCGAGAACGGAATAAAGTCTATCGGCAGGCGGAGTGAGCTGATTTACGTGTGGCAAAACGGGCGGTTACGTCCGCTACGATACACTATCCGCTTCCGCTAAACTTTTCTCCTCTTTTCCCCTTTTTTTCCTCTAGGGTGGGGAGAATGACGCAAGAACAAGAGCGGGTGAAGTGGTTGATGACGCAAATGGATATAGATATCACTATGAGCAGAGGAGTTTTTAAAGTGGTTTTCTCCCGCTCAAGACGCCGCTATGCATTGAAGGTTTTAAGAGAGAACACTGTACTTTTCGCTGCTGAGGGAAGTAGATGGGAAATTCCCGTGCGGATGTTCGAGGAGCACGCAGCGTACCTGATGATCGTAGCAGCCGCGCTGCGTGAGATGCTGCGCGGGATGCCGATGCTCGAGGAGGTGGTTGCTCCAGAGCAAGAGGGGGAGCAGGAGGAGTCTTAACGCCCCCTCCCCCTCTTTTTCTCTAGGGTGGGGGGAAATGGCGGCGAAAGAGGCTTGGGTCGGTCTTTCAAGTATGTATAAATGCATTGATTGCGGAGAATATCTAGTCTCCCTATTTCTTAGTTACGGTGAGCCCTCGACGTTCGAGTATCCGTTATTCTGTCCAGTGCATTGGAAGAAGGGGCTGGTGAGCGCTGTACGCCTGATCCTAAGGAAAGCCCCCGAGGAGGAAGCAGCAAAGCTCGTTAAACGGCTGATGGACTTCATAGAGGCAAGGTGAGCGCGCTAAGTTCCCAGTAACACTCCCTTCCTTTTTTCTCTCTAGGGTGGGGGAAATGGTGGACATTCGAAATGAGGTAGAAAAAATATTGGAAGAAATAAACGAGAGAAGGGGAAAGATCACTCTCTCGGAAATACGTAGACTCTTCGAGTCCATAGGGTTCGAGGAGGTCACGCCAGAGAGTATGGCTTCTACGCTGGGTGCGAGTCCGGAGGAGGCGAGAGAGTATATTAGTTTCTTGATGAGTAGCAGAGAATCAATAGCGGGTAACCTTGTCTTCTCCTACGTTTCTCCGTTTCTCTTCCTTCACCACCGAGAGAGCGGCCTCTTTGTCACCGTCGAATACGACTATGTGTTATCGCGAGGAGGCGTGTACACCTGCACCTTCTACACAACAGATGCACTAAAACGCGACTTCGAATTATTTAAAGAGTTGTTGGAGAAGGAGCGCGCTCGCTGATATGCGCTAAACTTTTCTTTCTTCTCCCTCCTCTCTTTTTCTCTCCAGGGTGGGAGTTATGATTGAGCAGAAGGCGGTAAAAGCGAAAGCTTTGGAGGAGAAGGTCGCTTCTTTGATCAGAGAGATCGAGCGGCGTGATGCGTGCTTTTCACGTGTTGAATTGCTGAGCGGGGAGGATGACGGGAGGAATAAAACGCACAGCGTACACGAGGTGTTCGGGCTGTCGCTACCGCGAGCATCAGAGCTCGCGAAGCGCTATATGAATGAAGACCACGTGATGCCCTACGGCGGCGGAAGCACAGCGGTGATGGGCGTTTACGCATTGCGTGACGGAATCGTCCTCCAGTTCCACAAAGTGATAACGAACAGCTACGGCAGCCCCGTGAAGGATTACACTTGGTTCACGCACCTTTCCTTCGAGATAGAAACTAGACTCAGGGAAGGAAAACTGACGCCGGAGCAGGTTGAAGAGGTGCTGGAGGCCGTGGAGAGGGACGCAAAGGAGATAGAGGAAATGGCGGCTGGGATGACTACGAGGAGCTACAAGGTCGAGGTGCCGTACAGCGGTCACGTGATCGCGGTGTGTGCAAAGTGCGGCGAGGTCATAAAGCCAAAGTGTGAGGAGCACGCAAGGTTCTACGATGCTCTGGTCTTCGTGCACGAGCACCAGCCGTCTTTCGTAGTCCTAAGGCGTGAGGGTGTGCAGAGCTTCGGCGAAGTGCCGGAGCAGCTTTTAGAAATCGTAAGGGAGCTCTGGTTAAGAGATGGTAGAAGGGCGGTTGTCAAGATTGAGAAACTGGTTCAAGCGTGGTTGCAACAGAAAAAGGAGGAAGAGTATGAGGCGGCGGCGAGGACGTTCTTCCTCTCTCTCGCTTGAATGCTGCAAACCTCTTTCCCCCTCCTTAATCAAACCTTTTTCTCTCTAGGGTGGGAGCATGGTAAAGGACGTATGGGAGGATATCTGGAGGGAGGAAGTAGTATGGAAGGACGTAGAAAGGAAAGTAGAGAATGGTAACATCGTAGTTTTAACGGTTTCGAAAAGAACGTCGGAGAGTTTCTACAATTATAAAACCAACCGGATCTTCGTTATTTTCAAGGACATCCCTGTTTCTTACGAGGAAAGCTTAGAAAGGGATGTTGCTGTAATAGAAATCACCACGGGCGCTTTCCAGCCTCTCTCTGACTTTGAAGTAGAAAAGAAGATGAGGGAGTTGAAGAAGAGGGGCTACACGGTGAAGCGCATAACACTATAACGCTTTGAGCTCTACCTTTTTTCTCTAGGGTGGGGGGAATGGCGGAGGAGAAAATTAAGAAGATTTGTGTGTTTGAAGTGGGAGACGCCTTGAAGGGAGTACCAACGTTCACCGCGTGGGTACCGTTTAAACTTAGCGCTAAGCTTAGCGCAGCTGATCAAGCTGATCAAGCAGTACTTGAGATGAGGATTCCTTTCAGGGTCTTCTTCTCTGAAAAACACCGCGTCGCCGCAATGTACCCTGCCCTCCTCACCCTCCCTCTACCACAGAAGTACAATGCGGTTTTTCACTCGCCGGGCATCATTTTCGTCGGAACCTCGATTTCCCCTAGGGAATTTAGGGAGGCTGTTGAGAATGAGCTAGGATGGTACAACATTCGACCCACGCCCCTAACGAAACCTATTGTCTTCCCCATTCCTAACAGCGCAGCGGCAGACATTGTAAACGAGTTGAAGATGAAGAAGCTGAGCGGTTGGGATTCGCGCTTCGATGCTTTCGCATACTTCTTCATTGAGCCGAACAGAAAGGTAATGATCTATCGCTTTGCGAATTAC
This sequence comes from Thermofilum sp., assembly GCA_020832965.1. The sequence goes on from JAJHRM010000320.1 coordinate 3,190, forward strand.
AGGGCTGACCGCTTCGAGGCGTATCTGATCCTGTACAGAGATATCAAAGAGGCGCCTGACATC
>JAJHRM010000036.1 GCA_020832965.1 Thermofilum sp.
GACAGGCTGGAATTCGAGAACCTGAAAATACACTTAAGATACATGCTGGGGTACGCAAGGCCAGTCATCTACTACCCTTATGGAAGGCACTTTGGACCAGCAAAAATCTCAAGCATTAAAACCGAGGTATCAGTCTGGGAAGCACTTGCCGAGAAAGGAATCTTGTCGATTGAGTGCCCCAAATTTACAACCGAGCTGGTTGCTGAGAGGGAGGCTTTCCTAGATGTGCTCTACTATGCTTACCTCCTGCGACAACTAGAGGAAACAAAGCTTAGCAAAAGCGAAAAAAGTGAGCTCCGCGAGACTGTGAAGAGCGAGGCAAGCATTTACATGGCCTACTGGGAAAAGGTACTGAATCCACAAATAGTGGAAAACCTCGTAGAACACTTTAAGCTCAACATCAGGCCTGCACAAATCGATGTGGAGGGAGAATCCACGACCGACCTTTTAAGGGCAATAAGCGAAACAATAATGAGGCAAATAATAGCTAGAGTCGAGGCAAAGCACTTTATAACACTGCCCTACGTCTACGCCTTTAATTTCTATGCAAGACTCGAGGCCCAGAACCTCGAGAAAATAATACTCGGAAAAACTATAGGTCTCCCAAGCGATATACTGCTCAGGAGCCTGGTGTATCTCGAGTAGCCCTTATATCTTCCCTAGTATCATTATACCAAGCAAGAGCCCGTATATGGCAATTCCCTCAGCGAGACCACCCATTATCAGTAGCCAAGTAGCTAACTCCGGCTTTTCAGCCGCTGCCGCGAATCCGGCAATTGCCACATGTTTCAAGGCAAAGGCTGAAGCCATCGTTGAGCCAATAACAGCCGCTGCTCCGGCAATCATTGCTATGGCCTCGGGTAGCTCCAGTTTCTTTGGAGCCTCCTCTGCCCCTAAAACAGTTGCAGTGCTAATTCTGGAGGCAGCGTAGGCAAATACGCTCAGTCCTAGTATCAATGTTATAGCGCTAACAGCTATCATTATGAAGGATGCTATTTTCTTCTTCATACAGAGAAAGATTTAAAGAAAAGGTATAAAAATGTTATGAGCACTGCCTCCTTAATATCTAGCTGCTAATCTTCTCAATGTGCTCCAATGGCATTGAAACCGGGATAAATCTTATACCGGTTCCCTTGAAGAATTTCGTCGAAAACTCATAGTAGATGAGCCTCATTGCTTGAATGCCTACTGCCAGCCCCTCGATCACAAGAACTAGTAGGTTTGCAACGAGATAGCTAGCCAAGGGACCAGCAAAGCTGGTCATGTTTTCCGCAAGTATGCCGAAGACTTCATGAGCCATAGCAAAAGCAGCCAACCTAATATACGAAAGAGAATTCGCCGGATAGGCGATTATCATTTCTATAACCTCGCTTACTGCATGCATGACTTTGCTTTTTTCGCCGAAGCGCAGGTACTCAAAGATACCGGAACCAATGACAGAGAGCAGTGCAAAGGTGAGAAGAGCCACGAACGGTGATAGGTCTGGCGATGACAGGACGGCAAAGTTAAAGCCAGAGGTAGCCAGCCTATAAGCGATGACAACACCTGCACCGTAGAATGCCAGCCCAGCTCCACCCATTCCGCCAAACAAGGCTCCCACCCTATCTCCGTACAGCCATAAATTGAGGATGTTCAGCGAGAAGGCGAGCACTAGTTGCGCGACTCCAAACCACAACGCTACCGCTATTATTCCGTACACGTCGTGAATAGGCGCTATTATCGGCTCGGCAAGAGGCTTCAGGAAGAACATGCACCCATAGATGCAGCCGAAGGCTATGCTGGAGAGCCCAGCAAGTATAGAAAATGTTCCCAGACTAGCAGCCCCCTCCCTGGAAATTCCTAGCAACCTGTATTTTGTCTTCAAAAGGAATGCGCCAAATAACAGAAGCACCAAGCCATGCCCCACGTCGCCAAACATCATGCCATACATTATCGCAAAGAGCGTGGTGAAAATAAAGGTTGGGTCAATCTCCCAGTATGCTGGTGTGCCCCTCATCGACGTGAGCCTATACAGGTATTTTTTCAACCCCCTTGTCTCCGAATACGTTGGAGCCATGGATGCTCTAGGAATTTCAGAGTACTTAAAATACAAGAGCCTAGGCACTCTAGCCTTTAGCGTCTCTTCAAGTAAAGGTACATACTTTACAGGAACATACCCCTCGGCAACAGTTATTCTCCTACTCCTAAAAACTCTTATCTCACTTAACAAAGGCTGGGCCCTAAACATAGCCTCTATAACCGATTTATAAGAAAGTAGCTCGATGAATTTGCTAGTGGCATCTAGAAGCATTTTCTCTGCACCTTGTAACCTCTCTTGCGCGTCTTCGAAAGGAAGTTCTTTAATTAACTCAAGCTCTCCTCTTAAGTAACTAGTCTCCCCCGATAACTCGTCAGCGAGACTTACTAGAGATTTTAAGAAAGAATACGCGTCGCCCTCGGGCAGGCTCCTCTGAGGCACTTTACCCTTGAGTTTGGAGAGATTACTGTAAATTTGTTGAAGTTCCCTTTTACCTAATATTTCAAGAATTTTTTCCAGTCTTTCACGATTTCTTTGGAGGCTTCTAGCCACGACAGGTATTAGCAGCGAGTTTCTTACAGCCTCGGTCCTTCTTATGAGCAGCTCTCTCAGGCTCTCCAAATCCTGCTGACCCTCGAGCGCAGCAACTGCTTGTACTCCTAGTTTATCCTTTTCTCTGAGTTGTGATGCACTTAGCATGTCACCTAACATGTCACTTAAATCGTTATACTTGATCAAGCTGTCCTCTAGCTTCGCCAGCTCTTCCTGCGAGAATAAGCTAGATAGTGCCTTTTTGAAGTGACGAGGCGAAACTTTTTCACCTTTAATTAGGCTCTCTACAAGCTCGTAGATAGGTTTTTTGAGGCCTATATTGGCAAGAATAATCCTTTTATCTTCACAGGTGCTATAGAAGGCTATAATTTCCGAGAAAATTTCTTCTAAATCCTCTATACTTTTTTCTGCATTCTCGATAGCTCTTAGGGCATTGGAGACTATATCCAACCTAGCGGCTCGCTCGAACTCGAAAGCGTCCCTCAACACGCCAGCAATCTCGACCAGTATTTCGATTATTTCCTTCCTAATTCTAGTCTTCTCCTCCTCAGCTCTCCTCCTCGCCAAGTCGAGAGGCTCATAAAACCACCGCGGTAAGTCGACGTTAAGGGAGTATCTTTTCTTTATCCTTTCAACCTCCGAACTCTTGCTTGTACTATAAACAAGCACGAGGACGTGATGCTGGGGGGAAACTCTGGCCCGCATAGCGATGACCTCGGCTTTTGCTAGCTCGCTTAAAGCATCATGGACATTCTCATCTGCAACCATGACGAAGTCCGTAACTACGCCCGGGCGCGGTTTACCAAAAGAATCAGGTGAAACCCCAATTACTTCCAGCCTCCCGAGGATCTTTTCCACCAGCTCGACATTTTTTAGTTCCTTTACTTTGTCTTCGAGTTTTGAGAGAAAAGGATCCCCTGGACGTAAAACCCTCCTAGAAACTTCAAGCGCCTCCTCAACGTTTAGGTTGGCATAGTTAATTCTTCCCTCAAGGACGTCCACCAAGAGATCGGGTAAAACTCTTCCGACCCTGCTAAGCTCACTTTCCAGGTGAACACTACCAACACTAGCAATCGCGTTTAACAGGGTCATTTCGTGCTCCGCTGGAGCAGCAGCCCAAAACTTTGCAACTTTTTCTGGTAACACAGCTCTCCTCTCTTCTACCTTGAAGGAGATTATATAAATTCATGTGTCATTATTCATTAACCACTTGCGCTATTATTTGAATATTTATTAAATCCTTAGTGCGTGTTCTTAAGAAATTATTAACATATTCGTCGAACGAACCTTTACGTAGTAGGTATTCACCGTACCTAACCAAGCCCCAGAGGGCCTTCACTGCTCTTTCTGGCGTCGGGTAGGCAGGAAGTCCATTAGCGTCGAACTTTTTCCTCTCAAGCACAGCGGCCTCGCTTCCACCAATGTCAACGACTACCACCGGCTTCGCGTGCTCCATTGCGATCTTCGATAATTCTTTAACAAACACTATTGGGTCAGGTATCCCGGGAACGTGGTGCATAGCCAGAATAGCTAATGCGTCAATCTCCTCTGACTCCAAAAGTATGCGTGCAGTCTCCACATACATTTTGTCAGTAGCTGATCCAGTCAAGTCAACTGGGTTAGATACTTGAGCGAACTCGGGCAAAAAGCCCCTGGCTTTCAATTCTTCAAGCCTATCCCTGGCTTCCCCCACCAGCTCAGGCACCCTTAAGCCGAGCATTTCCGCCATATCCGTAGCCATGACTCCCGCACCCCCGCCATCAGTTAGTATGCCAACCCTGTCCCCCTTGGCTGGGGGTTGTTTGGCAAGAGCCTTTGCAAGGTCGAATAACTCCTCCATATCGTTAGCCCTGATTACGCCGGCCCTCCTGAAGGCAGCATCATAAATCTCATCTACTCCTGCAAGTGCAGCTGTGTGCGAAGCAGCTGCACGTTTCCCTGCAATGGTTCTGCCAGCCTTCAAGGCGACGACGGGTTTTTTCCTCGTGACCTCGCTAACGATCTCTACGAATTTCCGCCCATACTTGACGTTCTCCAGGTACAGTAAAATAACCCTTGTGTAAGGGTCATTTTTCAGGTAATCTATCAAGTCTACTTCGTCTATGTCAGCCTTGTTACCAATGCTTACAAAGTGTGATAACCCTATGTTTTCACCGTACATGTAGTCAAGGGCTGCTACACCTAGAGCTCCACTCTGAGAAACCAGCGCAACAAACCCTCTGCCAGGTCTAGGAGTGCTGAGAACCTCCCGACCGTCTCCAAGCTTCTTCGTGTAGGGCAGAAATATCGTGTCGACGCCGCTCCAAGCAGAGAGTACTCCTAGACAGTTCGGGCCAAGTACCCTAATGCCGAATCTCTCTGCCTTCTCAACAACTCTTCTCTCCAGCTCTGTTTTACCAATTTCGCTAAAACCAGCCGAGACTATTACTGCTACCTTCACTCCCTTCTTACCAAGGTCTTCAATAGCGCTCTCCACGAGATTAGCAGGAATCACTATGATTGCCATGTCTACAAGGTCTGGCACCGCCTCAACACTAGGGTAAACCTTCTCGCCCAGAATATAGTCGGCTCTAGGATTGACACCGTAGACTCTCGCACGAAGCAATCCCTTCCTCCTGTTCTCGAGCAGCACTCTAAAGATGACATGTCCTAGCTTCTCCTCCTCCCTGGAGACGCCTACTACAGCTATACTCTCGGGGTAGAAAAGCTTCTCAAGATTTTGGGTAGTCATGTCAATCAAACTAATAACTACCTGTTTTATTATTTACGCTTTTATCAGCTCCGATATCAGTTACGGAAAGCTTTGTAAAATCTACAGGATTATTTTTTAATAATCATTCCAATAAACTCGCAGGAAAGCATGGTATTTTAAACATAGTAGCGACTGCATGTTTGTAAAAAAACACTTTAAAAATGCAAATATTTTTCCTGTTGATTTGTCATAAGGTTTAATAACACCCAGGCTTGCTATATCTTGGGAATTAGGAGAGATTCCAAGGATGGCTATGGTGAAGGCTCTCCAAGAAAAGAAGGCTCTTGACTTCATCAGCCTGGAAAATCTCTACATGTCAAATGCTGACTGGGAGAAAAATGAGAATGCTAATCACAACGTTAGCTACAGTAACTTCAGAAATTACCTGTTCGAGAAAATACTGAAGCGCAAGGAAGTATTATCAGGGTACCTTCCTCCAAGTGCCGTTGAACAGCACTTCAGAGGCGATTTGCACATTCACAAGCTGCCGGACAGCCTCTGGATACCCTACTGTGCAGGTTGGAGCTACAAGAAAATCCTGTCGATAGGTCTGAGAACCCCCACTATAGTTTCTTCCCCGGCTAGGCATTTAGACACGGCAGTAGCCCACCTAACCAACTTCTTCTTCATGGGTGCACAGGAGTGGACAGGCGCTCAGGCTGTAAGCGCTTTCGACTTGTTCATCGCCCCCTTCATCTCAAAGGACAACTTGAGTTACGAAAGGGTAAAGCAAACACTCCAAGGCATGCTTTTTGAGCTAAACTACCCAGCCAGGTCAGGTTACCAAAGCCCCTTCACGAACATTACCCTGGTCATGGACACAAGTAAGGATATGCTCGAGGGAGAGGCAATCGTATCCGGGAGGAAGCAGGGGACGCTTGGCGACTACGTGGATCAGGCACTACAAGCCGACCGGGCGCTCTTTGAGCTTTACGGCGAGGGCGACGCACTAGGTCAGCCATTCACCTTTCCTATCCCAACAATAATGCTCACGAGGAACTTTGACTGGAATGGCAGGAGATGGGGCGAATTAGCAGACATCATATTCAGCACGTTAGCGAAGAAGGGGTCAGCATACCTGCTCAATGGTTACGCTAGCAATGTAGAAGCCCTATACGCGATGTGTTGCCGGCTTACAATCCAAGTAGATCACGTGCTCAACGGACCCTCTAATGGTTTCAAGCTAAGGCTCAACCACGCCGACCAAGAAGATGCCTTCGAAAGATACATGAAGGCAAGGGAAAATTCGAGGGCCTACGGGATATGGGCGCTCCCAGACGCTACTGGAAGCATAGGAGTTGTCACGCTTAACCTGCCACGGCTGGCTATACTTAGCAAGGGAGAGTGGTCCGCATTCGAGGAACTCCTCGACTCGCTAATACAGAGCGCCAGAGCGGTACTAAACACATTTAGAAGAAGATACGAGAAATCCCTGCAAGCAGGCCTAATGCCGCTCACCAAGACGTACCTCGGCCACTTCAAGCACCACTTCAATACCCTAGGCGTCATAGGGTTACCGGAGGCAGCGGCTAACTTCATGCGTAGCCCAAAGTTATGGTTTGAAGGGTCCACAAGTGAAATGAAGGAAGCCGTGCTCATCGAGAAGAAGATGGTCTCGATGGTGAGGGAAAGGGCGCAGGAACTAGAGGAAAAAGACTGCTACCTCTACAACGTTGAAGAGATACCTGGGGAAAGCACAGGTTACATACTGGCTTCGGCCGACGCCCGTCTCTTCAAGGAAGAATTGCAGCACGGCGAAATCCTTATCCCAACAGACGGCGATGCGTACTTCTATAGCAACAGCGTCGTACCATACTATGCTGGCGTACCAATGTATCAGAGAGCCATTTGGGAGGGGGAAGTTCAGCAAGAGTTTACCGGGGGTGTCATGATGCACCTGTTCCTGAGCGAGCAGCCGGATCTAAAGGCGCTTCGCAACTTAGTGTACAGGATAGCTACAAACACGAAAGTGGTGTACTTCAGCATCACACCCACGCTGACTGTGTGCAGAAAGTGCGGGAAAAGCACTACGGGGTACATTGATGCCTGCCCGCAGTGCGGCAGCACAGACGTGGATCACTGGAGCAGAATAGTTGGGTACTACAGGCCAGTTAGGAGCTGGAACGTAGGCAAGAAGGCGGAGTTCAAGCTACGCGTCACCTACTAGCCTAGCTGCTTAAAGGTGAATTATCTCTCTTCTGTCCCCAGAGATTAGAAGTGCAGCGGGGGAAATGCCGTAAAATCTACAGCTAAAGACTGTTGCCAACCTATTGTTAAACATGTATCTAACTCCATCCTCAACCGGCTCGTGCCCCCGCACAAGCAACTCTAATCTGCTCCTGGACATGAAATCTTCGAAGACTTTCTTTCCGAAGAGGTAGATCCCCCACCCTCGCGGGCTGTCTGCGTAATCCTCGATATCCTCGCTGGGGTCATTCCACAATAACTGAAGCGCTAGATCGCTTCTTTCCAAGTCTTCGTCCTTTAGATTCTTAGGAATTTCATCAATCTCGTCAACAGATTCTAGTCCTAGAGGGATCCCCCCATGCACCGCTAACACTTTGCCGTTCAGGAGTAAGGCTAAGCTGAGGCTTGCAAATACCTCTTCAAAGCTGCTGTAGAGCTCGTCGCCATACCTCAGCCTAACAGCCCTTAGAAAGCCATACCACTCATTCATTCTCCTTGATTCGTGGTTCCCCCTCAGCAGATAGATCCACCCTGGGAAGAGCCGCTTCAACTCCAGCAAGACCGATATGTTTCCAAGCTGGAAGGGACCCCTATCAACGTAGTCCCCCAGAAATACCACCTTCTCAGCTGTCAATTCCAGGGCCCTACGCAGAGCGCTTAGCGTACTCTCCAGGTCTCCATGAGTATCTCCAATGAAAAGAACCTTGGACGCTTCTACCCGAAGAAGCGTGTGCTCTCTCGACAAGGTTTGCCTTGATTCTTCTAAAAGCTCTTCGAGCTCACTTCTTTCGACGGGGAAAATCCTGTCTGGATAGCTATACTTTTCTTCCAGTTCTCTTAGCGCCTCTACAATCTCCATGGCTAGCGCTACAGCGGGCTCCCTCTACAATACACCCTTCCTCTAACTCTTCTAACAAAGTTTCTGCAATTGTAGCATTGGAGAAAAGGTACTTGCTTTCCGAGAATGGGGCACTCCACGGCCTCCCTCCTCATTTCCGCGATCATCTTTCTCGAAAGCCTCGCCTGTTTCAAGTCTTCGAGCAGCTCTGCATTAATCTTCAAGGCTTTGTCAAGCTTGACTACTTCTACCTCAAACTTGTAATCCCTTTCCGCCACAGAGCACGAAGAGCCCTTTAATGCTAATATCCTTTTCGCGTAAGCCTAGCGTTGCCACCTCTTCATGCCCACGCAGAGGAGGAGATTAATCGGCTGATTTTGCCTCTCGGAGATATTTCGAGAAACCATTTCTCCGCAGCTCAGAAAGGAACCTCGCCAACCCTATCTCTCCCAAGTCTGTCAGGATAAGCTCCCAGTTAATTAATGACAGCAAAACCATCACGACTACAAAGAGCGCAATGGATAAAACCAGCTCGCCGAGGAAGTTCTCCCTAAGCACATGTGCTACGGTTTTACCAGCATACGCTGTTGCTATGCTGATGAGGATTTTTCCCAAAGTAACAGCTAAGAAGAATTTTAGCGGATCATACTTCATGAATCCCAGAGGGATGATTATCGCATCGTCAGGAGAAGGAGTAGCAGCAAAGAGGAAGACGAAGAGCGCTCCATAATTCCCCAGGAGTCTCCCAATCCTCTCGTACCTACGCCTTGAAGCTTCACTAAGAACCACAAGCGCGCTCTCGCGACTAGCCAAGTAGACAATGAGCTTTCCGACTCCCGCCCCAACACCACTTACAACTCCGATGAGGAGGGGGTTGGAGCCCGGTATGAACGTAGCGTAAAGGTATACTGCCACCAAGTAGGGTATTGGTATGAAGGGTATCAGGTTGCCGAGAATAGAAATGACGAAGATGCCTAGGTATCCCCCAACTCCCTTTGCTATCTCAAGTAACCACGTAATTAACGGGTGCATAGCTCTTAAAGGGCGTGGCGTACCTATTAAAGATTACAGTGACCCCTAGGCTTCAGGAGTTACTCACTTTTCCGAGTTTTCTGTAAAGGTTACTTTCCCCAGCATTGCCAGGAAACTATGCATGCCTGTATTTGTGAGCTTTCTTGTGCCCTCTTGAGAACGTTAAACGAATTACTCGCGCGCCTGATCTTAAGAGTGGTAACGGGACATTTACAGGCGAGTATACACCCTTCCTCTACAAGTCCTCGGGCAAAACTGCTTGCTCTTTCTGTCGTATAGCTCGCAAGGTCTGATAATGGGTGAGCGAAGTCGTCGTCGATCATCCCCAGCTACAGAAATCCCCCTAAAGTCTCATAATATTAAGCGCGAGATAGGCTTTTAGAATTAGCGCGCATCGTTTTTCACGGAGCATGTCTTCTGCGCAGCTGCCCAGCCTAGATTCCCATTCCCTAAAAGTAAGGAGAGCTGAAGGCCTAGTTAAGCTCTCGCTACGCGCTCGGGGTGTAGCCTTTATAAGTACTCAAGTAGAATTAGCACTCATGATAAGGACAAAGATTGTGGCAACCCTCGGTCCAGCCTCCTGGAGCGAGGAGGTAGTCAGGCGCCTGGTATTTGAGGGTGTCAGGGTCTTCAGACTCAATTTTTCCCATGCGAACTACGAAAAGTACGCAGAAATAGTCAAGATGCTGAGAACGCTTGAGACTCCCACAAGGCCCATTATGCTCTTGGGAGACCTTCAGGGACCAGTAATCCGCCTAGGAAATTTCAACCCTTTTAAGGTTAGTCCAGGAGACGAGGTTACCATTGTGAATGAGGAGGAAGTAGGTGAAGCGGGGAGAGTGCCCGTTCCTGAACACACTTTCTTTGAGATCGTAAGGGAGGGTGATGAGATACTTATTGAAGGCGGGTTACTTGTCTTTAGGGTAACCAGAGTTTTGAGCAGCGGGGTTGCATGCCGGGCCTTGATTGAGGGCGAAGTAAAGCCCAGGAAAACGGTTACCATTAGAGGAAAGGATGTACCGCTACCGACGATCACGGAGAAGGATATGAAGGACATAGAATATGCTGTGAAAACAGGCTTCGATGCTGTGGCCTTAAGCTTCGTTAGGGGACCGCAAGATGTTCAGCAGCTAAGGGACGTGCTCTTCGATCTGGGGGCTGAGGATATCAAGGTAGTAGCAAAAATTGAGACGAAGAGCGGGGTCGAGTCTTTAGGAGCAATTCTTCAGCTAAGCGATGCAGTCCTTGTGGCGCGTGGAGATCTAGCTAACTACTACGAGCTACAAGAAATTTACAGGCTACAGGGCTTCATTATTAGGGAGGCTAGAAGACATGGTAAACCGAGCATCGTCGCCACACAACTTCTTGAATCAATGATAAGCAACCCTACCCCAACGAGGAGCGAGGTCGTGGACGTAATAACCGCAGTGAGGATGGGTGCGGATTCGCTCCTGCTAGCAGGGGAGACTGCGGCGGGAAAATACCCCGTGGAGTCGGTTGTCTGGCTGAAGAAGATAATTAGTGAAGCTGAGAAGCTTCCAGGAGAACCCTTAGATATCAAGCCCGACAGGTCTGAGCTCTACGAGTCGATGGCTGAAGGCGTGGTGCTGCTCTCAAGAGCAATAAATGCAAAAATCGTAGCGTTTTCCGAGAAAGGGAACACTGCAAGGCGTCTCTCCAAGTTCAGGCCACACCTGCCAACAATCCTCTTCACAAGTGATGTTAGGACAGCACGTTACTCTAATCTCATGTATGGTGTGGTCCCCATATATGATAAGGACCTGCAGAAAACTGATCCAGACCTGTTCTCGAAGATGCTTACAAGGGCACTCGAAAATAACTTAGTAAACGCTGGTGAACTTGTGGTCTTCACCTCGGGGAGAAGGCGCGGCTCAACAGATCTCGTCTCTGTCGAGCGTGTAAAAGCCGGGGAGTAGGCTTCAGCGCGCCCACTCAAAATTCTTATATCCATAGGCATACCTGCGCAATTGGGCTTGTAATGCTAAGCGCAGGCGCCGGCTAGCCCACTAAAACATTGCGAATTGGCAGAGTCGTTTTTTCCGTGGTACTCCCGCTGCTTACATATGACGGACATCTCGGCGCGGAGTGAATTCGTACGCGGAGCTTAAGAGCGTAGATGCGGTGAAAAGCAAGAGGGCAGAGAAGAGCAAATCACCTGTGCGGGTGCGCGCAAATAGATGGGGGCACACCCTCTGCAATAAAGAGGTACTCGTCTTCCTCCAGCTCTTCGAGAATGTACTTTTTCTCTTCCTCAGAAATGAACGGAGCACCGCTCTTCAGGGGATAACGGTAGGGAAGAAATACTTCGAAGCCCTTGCCCCTCAATGTCAAACCATCGACTGTGGGGACCTCATCAATCCTTAGACCTCTATAGACTTCACTTGCCACATAGACGGCACCGTCTATTGTGAACTGTCCTGGACCGATATTTCTTGCCTCTCCTAGAGGTAGCTTGCTTGTTAACTCTCTACGGGTTCTGCCTGAAGGGGGGTGAGAACCCATTATGCCGCCCACGACCAGGAAGACCTTTCCCACAAAGTCTACAGGTGAGAGAGGCGTGGTGGCTTGCGGATCTAGCACAATGACTTCATCGTACTCGCGCAGCGCATCGTAGTCCTTCACACTCTCCCTTGTAACGTACCCGAAGTACTCCCTTAACACGGAAACCTCGCAGTCATTCTTCACATTGAAGATGCGTATGCACTCCCCGGGCACCACGCTCAGTAAGTGTTTAAGCTCGTAAAACATCCACCTACTTGTAAAGGGTTCTAACACCTCAACTGCTACTATGAATGGACAATCGTTCACAAAGGTGTGAGCATTAAACTTGTTAAAGAATCTTTAGCTCAGCGGGGTTCGATGCATCACGCCTTCAGACCTTACAAGGCTCGTCACAGCACCTATACATGGTCACTAGACATATTTAAACATGTGCTAAATTTCTTCCATCTCTGTGATAAAGTACTTTTCATTCATTGTTGGTAGCCGGAGGGCGAGCCATGCCTTGATTTCTAAGCCTACCTGCTTGTCGACTGTTAATTCTACCCTCTTGCCTCCCAGCGTGTTTTCGCTTATTTTCACCTCTACGTTGTACTCGTTGAGCCTCCTCCTCAGCTCCTTCCTATAAAGCTGGTAGGGGAAGTTGAAGTAGATCCCATCGCCACTCTCGAGAATGAGTATTTCCTCATCCATCAAGGGCCAGCTGCTTGCAGCATCCACAGAGCTTTTCACCGAAACCTCTTCAGCCAGTAGCTTTAAAAGATCAACACTTAAGATAGGGCGTGAAAATGAGCGAAGTAGATAAATAAGACCTCGAGAGGGCGCTTCCCGCGCGAAGCATTAAAAACTCCGGCGCTTAAGCGCGCGCGCATCCTCATCTCCGCCTTGTTGGTGGCGGCCTCATCGCAGCCCCCAGTGTTGCTGTGGGGGTGCTCTGGGGTCATGGGGTCTGCCCGTTGCCGGGGTTCATCCCCTCCTCGGTCCCGCGCGCTGGAGCGCCTGGAGGCTTGGACGCTGCTCATCGCCTCCAAGCGAACGAGGCTCTTAGCTACGCCAGGGTTCTCGGGTGCTTCTCCAGCCATTCCCGGAAGGCTTCGAGGACCCTCGATGCCACCGCCGTGTAGTCGTCGCATTCTTCTCTTATCATGCACGCGAAGAAACTGTAGGCGAGGTTGTAGAGTACGCCCTTGTCCCTGTCCCACCTCAGCCCGCACCTCGGGCACTCGTATACCCTGCTACGCCTCGTGTGCCCGAGCTCCCTGCCCCAGCAGCCGCAGCGCGGGCAATGCCTTCCGCTAGCGCGTAGTAGCCTGAGCATCGCTCCCTCGTAAGCGGCCAGGTTTTTCAGGCTCCTCCTCGCTCGCAGCAGGGTTCCCTGGAGCCTGGTCCCCCTCAGGGAGTCCGGGTCTATGGGGTCTATGAGTACCAGCACGCTCATGCCCCGCTTGTGAGCTTTCCTGACTAGCCTGCGCACCCTCGCAGCCAGCCTCTCGACGAACGCGTTGTTGAGACGCCTCTCCCTCCTCCTTGTAGCTTCGGCGAGCTCTCTAGCCCTCTCAGTAGTCAGTTTCTCAAGCACCTCTTGCGGGAGGAGCTCTGCCAGCTGCTGTCTCGTCTCCCCGCTGGGCTCGTCTGCGTAGCTCTGAAGCAGCTTCGCAACCCACCTCCCGTAGCCGTGGTTGGGAAGCCTAAGCTTCTCAAGGCGCCTGAGCGAAACCTTAGTTCCGTCCGCGCTCACATCCCATGCAGCGAGCGCGAAGCCGTACGCACTGTTCTCGTCAATACAGATGAGCCTCAGCGGCATGGCGAGCTCCGGGTAAGCCTCTCTCTGAGCAATTACGCGCAGGAAGCCCCTCCTGGTGACCTGCAGGACGAAGCCCGGCCTCGGCTCGAGGAGGTTCTCCCAGACCAGCGCCCGGTAGAGGCTCGTAGAAAGCCCCTCAACGACTCCGTAGCTGGGGATGCGTAACTCACGCCTGCGTAGGTCGATGACGCAGGGGGCAGCAGTGTTCCCCCTCACGCTCCCGTCCGGCATGACGAAGCGAACCAGCAGCGTTATCGCTGGAGGGTTGGGCACCGTCCTCCTCCCAGCTTCCTCGCGCATCTCCAGCACGTTCCCCCATGCATCCATCCACTCGTCCCTGTAGTACAGCACGCCCTTCGTCCTAGTCTTGCCGTCAACGAAGTCCTGAAAGAGCCGCTTAAGCTTCGGCAGGTTCTCGCTGCTAATGTGGAGCTTGAACACCCTGAACCCGCTCCTTAAACAACCACCCTTCTCCGCACCCGTATTCCCACCCTCGCGTTACCTCAAGCCCCGGAATCCCCCGCTGGCTCAGCCCCTCAGGGGTTTCCTCCCCAGCCGCCTTCCCGGGCATTGCTAGACACGCCAAGTAAGCTCCTCACAATAAAAAGCGTTGTCGTTGGAGTAGACCGAAAGTAAGCATAGATAAGCCAGTAACTGTTCATGCAAGCACGCCCAGCGGGGCTGGGGTCTTAGCGCGGGGGGACGTATAGGGAGGCTGTTGTAGAGGCACTAGGGCTTATGTCCATGCTCTTCGCGTATGGCGGGGCGCCGACCTTCTGCTTAAGGTTCCTGGACAGGCTCAGCAATGATTGCTCGAATCCATGCACCTCGCCGCCAGCTACGCGTGCAGGAGGGCGAGGGAGCTCCTCGGCGAGGAGGAGAGGGGCTGGGAGCGGCGATCTGCTTCACGGGCTTCATGGTCACGGTGGAGGAGATCGGCCACGAGAGGGGCCCGATACGCAGCATACCGCGGATGCGGGGGGAGCACAACAGGATGCTGGAGGG
>JAJHRM010000037.1 GCA_020832965.1 Thermofilum sp.
TTCTCGTCTTCAGGAACCCGAACAGCACTGGGAGGTATGATCCAGGACAGCTGGACAACGTACACGAGCTGACAGTGAGGTTCTCGGACCTTACTCCTGAGGACGTCTTCAGGGTTGCTGGGATCTCCGAGAAGTGGACGAATATTAGGAGGGCTGTTCGGGCGGCTGTCGATAACTTGAGGAGGTCTTCGGCCAGCTATACTCTGGACGACTTGCTGAACGAGCTGCAGAAGATGATGAAGTCCAGTGATAGGAAGACTGCGGTTGGTGCGGAGGCTGCCTACAGCCACTTGGTTAAGCTCAGGAAGCTCAGGGTCTTCGGCGGCGTTACTACTTCTGTTCGCGATGAGATCCTCAGGCCCGGGCACGTGAGCGTTGTGGACTTGTCTGGCTTGAACGATGCCAGCCAGGACTACATTGTGAGCTGGATTCTCGAGGAGATTTACAGGCTCCGCTACAGCGGCGAGTTCAGGTACCCAGTCTTCGTGGTGGTCGAGGAGGCGCACAGGTTCATCCCGGGCAGGTCGCTCAACAGGTCTACGATGTCCGCCGACGTTATCAGGATGATCGCGGCTGAGGGTAGGAAGTTCGGCGTCTTCCTGATACTCGTCACCCAGAGACCGAGCAAGCTAGACCCAGACGCCTTAAGCCAGTGTAACAGCCAGATCATTCTGAGGATAACGAACCCGGCGGACCAGAAAGCTGTCGCTGAGGCGAGTGAGAGGTTGGGCGCGGAGCTGATGCGGGACCTGCCCGGCTTAAACGTCGGTGAAGCCATAATTGTGGGGGAGCTGACCCGCGTCCCAGTCATTGTCAAGGTTAGGCGCAGGAGGACCCGGGAGGGAGGGGCGGACATAGACCTTGTCGAGGAGCTGAGGAAGGCTCGCGGCGAGATAGGTTTAAAGACCAGTAGCGGTAGGAGTGATGATTTGTTCTCGGAGGTTTAGGGCATGATCAGAGTCGTTCATACGGCTGACAACCACCTGGACCCGAAGTTTAGTTTTCTTGGTGCAAAGAGGTTTGAGCGTAGACAGGACTTTTTCAACTCTTTCCGCAGGGTGGTTGAGTTTGCCATCGAGAGAAAAGCAAATATTTTCCTCGTGTCTGGGGACCTCTTCGACTCTGTGAACCCCAGGAACCCTGTAAGGACGCAGGTCATAAGGCTCTTCAGGAGGCTGTCAAGCGAAGGTGTCAAGGTTTTCATGGTTGCTGGAAACCACGATATGCCGAGGAGCCAGGAGGAGGGCATGTCCCCGCTTCAAGAGGTAGAGGCTGCTGGCTACGCGAGGTTCTTCTCCAAGACGGGTGAAGTCGAGGTTGAGCACTTGAGCATTAGTGGCTTGGATGTGGCTGTTGCAGGTCTCAGCTATGACCACACGGTCGGCTTTGATGAGAATCCATTGAGGAGGAACAATGTCAGGCTTCCACGTGAGGGGGACATAGCAATAGCCGTGATGCACTACAACTTTAGCGGTATAAATGTTCCTCCTGGCTGGAGGGCTCCAAGGGTGTCTTGGGAGGACTTCCCAGAGAACTACCTGTACGTTGCCCTCGGGCATGTCCACTCGTACATGGCGCTCCCGATTAGAGGGAAAACGCTCGCGGCATACCCAGGCAGCACGGAGAGGAGGAGCTTCCAAGAGGAGGGGGACGAGGCTAAGGGGTTCCTCTATGTGGAGCTGAGCCACGACTCTCCACCCAGGGCAGAGTTCATTACTGTGCCAACCAGGCCCATGAGAACTGTGAAGGTTTCACTGGGCGAGGATACGCAGGACCCGATCAGGGAAATCGTCTCGAGGCTTCCAGCCCCTAACCCCAACCTCCTGCTGAGGCTTATAGTTGAGGGCGCCCTCCCGATAAGCAAGATCGCCAGATACAACAGGGCCGCGCTGCTTCGGGAACTTGAGGAAAGATTCTTCGCGGCCAGCATTGACGACATGGATCTAAAATGTGTACTGCATAGAACCGTTGAAACGGGTAAAGAGATAAAGAGCCCTATAGACGCCTTTGTGGAAGCCGTACAGGAATTAGTGAGAAGCGCGGAGGGCGAGGAGAAGGAAATTTACAAGCTGGCCCTAGATGTGGGTAGAAGGGTTCTTGAGGAGAGCGGGGCATGGTAACAATTACAAGTCTGAGAGCAATCAACTTCCGAAGGCTAAACTTCAAGGACCCCATCTATTTCCCCAAGGGCTTAACAATTATTAAGGGGAGAAACGAGGCGGGGAAGTCAACCATTCTAGAGGCAATACTCTTCGGAATCTATGGCGACTTCAAGATCCTGAGAGAGCTTCGTGGCGATGGACGTGCTACACTCCTCGATGTTGTTAACCATGCCTCTAATCGTGCAAAGGTAGAAGTCACGTTCGAGGTTGAGGGTAGAAAGTTTAGAGTCGAGAGGATAATTGAGAAAACAGGCGAAAGCGCGAGACAGGTGGACGCCAGGCTATTCGATGTGACCGGTGGCAGCGAGAAACTAATAGCCACGGGGACCCAGAGGGTAAACGAGGAGGTTCTCAAGCTCCTCCGCATCGACTGGAGAGAGATGGTTGCATCAAACGTTATTGCTCAGAAGGACCTCGAGAGGCTGATACGGCTAGGGAAAAGCGACCGGGAGAAAATTATTAACATGTTCATGGGTCTTGAAAGCTACAACAAGGCAATCGAGGCCCTCCAAGAGGAAAGGAGAGACAAGGGCAGCGAACTTGAGAGAAAGGAGGCAGAGGCGAGGGGTCTGTCTGAGAAGCTAAAAACGCTTCTCGGGCTGGAGGAAGACCTCGAAAAGTGGAGGAAAGACCTTCAAGCCTTAGTGCAAGTTTTACCAAGCCTCGAAGAGGAGGAGAAAAAGCTCAGAGCGACAGTTCAATACTTGGAAGACCTTTTCAAAAAGCTTCAAGAAAAAAGGAGCCTCCTCGAGAGGAAAAGGTACATAGAAGAAAGCCTGGAAAGGACCGAGCGAGAACTCCAAGAAGTAAGGCAAAAAATTGAATCAACGGAGCTTGAACTCTCCGGGGCAGAGAAAAAGCTTAACCAGCTACGTGTAGAGAAGGAAAGGCTCGAACAGGAACTGAGCCGGGCAGAAAAAGAGTCCGCAGAGACCCAAAGTGTGCTGGCTAGGGTGAACGAGCTATGGAGCAGCCTCGAAGAAGCTACAAAGGAGCTCGGGAGCACTGAGAAAGAGCTCTCCACGCTTGCGGAGAAACTAAAAGCAATGGAGAAAGTCTCTGCAAAACTAAACCTGGTAGGCGAAGAGTTGAGGAAGATAGAAGAGGAGAGCCGAAAGGTGAGGACACCTGCCCTTTACATCTATTCCTCAATTGGGCTGACGCTCCTCGGTTTCCTCCTATCCATCCTCTACATGCCGGTTGGCATAGTCGTTCTCGTTTCCAGCGTAGCCCCCATACTTATTGGCCAGCAGTCTAAACAAAAGACGTTGCTATCGCTGCAGACCAGGAAAGAGAAGCTCCTCAACGAGAGGAGCGCCCTAGAAGGAGACCTAAGGCTCCTGGTAAGAGAACAGGAAGAATACAAGAAGTTGCTCAAAAGGAAGACAGAGCTGGAACAAAGGATAAGCCAGATCCTTAACCAGCTCCGGGGAGTGTCTAGGCTTAGCGAAGCAGCCGACCTCGAGCAGTATGTCTCTAGAATTAGAGAGGAGGCCGAAAAACAGCAGAGGAAAACAGAGGAGCTCAGAAAACAGTATCAGGGCCTCCTGTCAGAAGCCTCAAAAACCGAGCAATTCATTCAGAACCTCAGAAAAACTCTCGACGAACTCGGAAGAACCGAGGAGGCAAGAAGCCAGGAAATAGCAAACCTGCACGGGCAGCTAAAAACAGTTGAAGAACAGTATTCATCTATCGGCGTTCCCCTCCCACCCTTCGAGATAGAGGGGCTCTTGACGCCTGTCACTGAGAAGGAGATTGAAGATGTAGAGGCTGTGCTACAGGTTTACCGCAGAGAATACGAAAATAAGACACGAGAAGTTGCAAGCAAAAGGGCCGAGAAAAGTAGACTTGAACAATACATTAAACAGGCAGAGGAACAGTTGAAAGAGCTCCCAAAGGTGAAGGAAGACCTAGACAGGCTTGAAAAAGAGGTTAAAAACCTAAGAATGGAAGTGGAGGCCCGTGAAAGGGCAATAGGAGTCCTCAGGGACATATCTGCGAGAAGGAGAAGCATGTTTGCCCCAAGCGTAGAGCAAAACATGAACTGGATCGTTTCATACGTGACTGGGGGAAGGTACAAGGCAGTAAAGATAAACCCAGACAATTATGACATCGAGGTCTACGACGCCGAAGCTGGGCGGTGGATGAGGAGAGACATATACAGCGGTGGAACCAACGACCAATTCCTCCTCGCCATGAGAATAGCGTTCACCCTCTCACTGCTACCATCGGCAAAGGGAACCTACCCTAGATTCCTGTTCCTAGACGAGCCGCTTGGCTCCTCAGACCAGGAGAGGCGTCAGCAAATAGTTAAACTGCTTGCCAATGAGTTGACCCGCGTATTCGACCAAGTCTTCCTAGTCACACATGTCGATATCGAGGAGCCTCCAAACTCTACCTTGATCGAGCTTGTCGATGGCAAAGTAGCGGAAACAAAGAAAATCACAACTCAAGAAGAAGCCTAGTCACTTATTGCATTGTTTCTATTTTTTCTTTATTTTTCTTGGTGTGTACACTAGTACTCCTAGCCGTGTATCATTGCTTAATGGTACCGCGAGGTATCCTATTTTTTCCCAGCCTTGTACATAGATCATTCCCGAGCCGCCTGGTGCGTTTACTGTTGTCCATTCCGCCCCCTCTTGCCGAGTCCGGTGCTAGCCCTGTTGCCCACCTCGCTTAGCGCGCACTACCTTGTAAGCGCAGCAGCGCACCCGTTGTTACCAAATGACATTTATTCCCATGTGCTGTGCAACATAGGTCAAATCCTTGTCTCCTGTGACCGGCTGAGCGTTCAGCTTCATACTAAGAGTCAAAGTCACTGCATCTGCAACGGAGAGTCTCCGAGTCTTCAAGCTAAGGCTCGTTAGCCTCCCTTAACAGGCTATCGCCCTCAGCTTTCACCTCCGCAGCTTCCAAAGCAAGCTCTGGAGTTAGTTCAGCTCTTAAAATAAGTTTCGAGAAACTCCTCCATCTCTCCAAGATCTCTGAATCTCAAGCCCGTTTTCCTCCAGAAATATGCAAGCTCATAGACTATCAAGAAGTGAATAATACCCACGGCCTTCACCAAGCCTAATATAATCCTCACCGGCGATGCATTCCCAGTAGCGCGCGATAAAGCTTAGGAAGGCTGATGGAAAAATATTTCCCAAAGAAGAGCTTCTCTATCTGTCGGAATTCTTCGGCTGAGCCTTCTCGGACTATTCTCCCGCCTACCAAAACAGAGGCTTTGTCTGCTACTTCGAGGGCTCTCGCAACGTTTTGCTCGACGCGCACTTATTTTAGCTCTTTGCTTATCTCCTCGTAGAGTTCCCTGGCATATATGTGTACGAGCCTGCTGTATACTTCCTCGCTTATCCCGGTAGCCTTCCCGAAGACCCTCTGCCTAATGATTTCGTAGCTATGGATCATCACTGCTAGGTTCCAGCCCAGGGCTTGAATTATGGCACATGCGTGGGTTAAGTCGCCTGAGAAGCACCTCAGGATTTCACGTGCAAAGGCTATCATTTGTGCAACCATGAGTTTTGCCGGGACCCCTGCCTTCATGTGCGCCAAGCCTATCCTCGCAACCTCTAAGCAGTGCCTCTCGTCGTACCCACCTTGAAGCGTCAAGCTTAGCCAGTACTCAAGTAGCGCTTTAGCTCTCTCAGGATCAAGCCCTGCCCCCTGAGCTATCGACACAGCCTCGGCATCCTGTAGCAGAGAGCCGAGGGCGCCCTGAAGTATCTCATTCTTCCTCGCGAGCACAGCTTCAGAAGACTCGTGCACCATCTTTACCGCTTGCTCGTCCATTCCGACGTACGAGCGGACCTGCGCGCAATTCTTAATAATGATATCCTTCACAGACACTTTGAGTCGCAGATTTTCTGCAGGGTTCCCTTTATTTTTTACGGGTTTTTTCTGGGGTACATTCCCGCTGGTGGCTCGTGATGCAGAAAGGTGCGACAAGCTTATATAGCAGTCACCTCTCCGCGTTTTTCATGGAGAGAGTCTTCGTTTATTTAAGGCTCTCGGACTGGGAGAAGAGGATAATCGATGATGCCTTACAGGGGCTTGCCGAAGTCACTTACTGGAATGGGGCAGACCTTTCGGGTATAGAGGACGCGTCAGTAGTCGTGGCTTTCACTCTTCCCCGGGAGGCTGTTGAGAGGGCGCAGAGGTTGAGGTTTGTCCAGGTCCCGGCAGCCGGCGCCGACAACTTGGACCTAGACCTCCTCTTCAGCAGGAGTATTACTGTTGCCACGTCGAAGGGCTGTAACGCGAAGGCAGTTGCTGAGCATGCATTTGCGCTTCTACTTTCACTCGCCAAGAAGATCGTTGTTCAGGATGCCGAGGTTAAGGGGGGCTTGTGGCGCAGCTACACTGAGGAAAACTTCCTTCTGGACATCGACGGCTCAGTGCTCGTAATCGTTGGCTACGGAAACGTAGGTAGGGAAGTTGCGAGAATAGCAAAGGCTTTTGGCATGTATGTGATCGCAGTGAAGAGGAGCCCTGGGAGGGACCAGTTCTGCGACGAGTGCGTTGAGCCGGAGAGGCTGAGGGGCGCCCTTTCAAAGGCCGACTTCGTTGTCCTGGCTTTGCCTCTGACAAGCGAAACTAGGGGGCTTATAGGCGAGGAGGAGCTTAGATCGATGAAGAAGACGGCCTTTCTCATCAATATTGGGAGGGGGCTTGTTGTCGATGAAGAAGCTCTCTTTAAAGCTCTAACCCAGGGGTGGATTGCTGGTGCAGGGCTGGATGTCTGGTGGAGCTACCCTCCCAGCAAGGATTACCCCTCAGGGCTAGGCGTACACAAGCTGCCAAACGTAGTTGCAACTCCGCATAAGGCTGGCTGGACGAGGAGGTCCCGGGAGAGGTGCTTAAGGTTTGCAGCTGAGAACATTGCGAGGTATTTGAGGGGTGAGCAGCCCCTGAACGTCCTTTCGCCGCTTAAACGGTACTGAATTTAAAAGTTCTCTTAATAATCTTTAAATATAACTCTCAGAATTATTTTTAAAAACATTAATCTGATGCATTTTTCAATTGTAGCTTTTACAAAGGTCTGCATGAATGCTTTCATTATTTACTGAAATGACACCAATTTTTTGCAAACTTTCCCAGGTTTCCTAGCAAATGCTTATATTGAGCTAGTTAAACGTCACTGCAACCCCGAGGGGGGTTGAATGACGCAAGCAAAAAAGTTTAGCATAAGCGTGCAGCTCATTGCGGCTGTCGTTGCGGCTCTCATAGTCGGCGTAGTTATAGGCTTCGCTGCCTCTGGCTTAGTCGGGGGAGCGCCGACGGCGGGACCGGCGCAGCAGCCTAAGAGAGTCGTGCAGATAGGTTTCACTCTCCCACTCACAGGCGAGCTCTCGTCTATAGGTAAGATCTGGGAGAAGGTGGTTTACCTAGCCATTGAGGATTTAAATCAGCAGGTTCAAGCCTACGGCTTCAATGTCGAGTTCAAGCCAGTTATCCTGGATGATGGAACTTCAGTCGATAAGGCAGTTACCAATGTTCAGACTTTGGCGCAGCAAGGAATAAGAGTAGTCATAGGACCCGCTGCAAGCGCGCAGGTTAAGGCTGTTAAGAGCTTTGCTGATAGCAACCAAGTAGTGATAATATCCCCCTCCTCGACCGCACCGACACTCGCTATTCCCAACGACTTCATCTTTAGGACAGTTGGTTCGGACGCTGGACAAGCCAAGGTGCTTGCCACTCTTGCCTTCCAGGAGGGTGCAAGGAAAGTCATCGTTTTCCACAGGAACGACGAGTACGGAGTTGCCTTTGCAGACTTCTTTACCAAGTACTTCTCCCAGCTGGGCGGGCAGGCAGTCAGCATGCCCTACCAGACTGGTTTATCTGACTACGCTGCGGAGGTAGCTAGCCTAGCAAGCAAGGTGCAAGCTGAGAAAGCTGACGCCGTCGTTCTCATAGCATTTGATACTGACGGGGGGAACATTCTTTCACATGCAGCAGAGTCCCCAGCACTCTCTAATGTTAGGTGGTTCCTCTCGGAGGGGCCTCACGGTGCAGCCGAGCTCAAGACGCCTGCTGTGGGGGCATTTGCAGCGAAGGTTAGGCTCCTAGGAACACGCCCGCTCTTCATAGGCAACCCGCTCTACGAGTCCTTCAAGGCTAGGCTTAAGGAGAAGTACGGGGTGGAAGCTACGGTATTCTGCGACAATCTGTACGATGCTATTATGCTTGCAGGCTGGGCGATTCTGAGAGCTGGAAGCAGCGATGGCAATGCTATTAGAAGCGCTTTGGTCGAGGTTGCAAAGAATTACTACGGCGTAAGCGGCTGGACGATATTTGATAGTGCGGGGGACAAGGCTAACCAGGACTACGGCGTGTGGGCGATAGTCAAAGCTGACGGGAGCTACGACTTCAAGGATGTAGGCGTGTATGAGAGGGGCTCGATAGTCTTCACCGAGAAACCGTATCCCTAAGGTGGAACAGTAGGGTATGCTACCCAGCTACCTGAACACAATAATTAATTTTCTTTCTTATGCTTTCTTCTATCTCCTCTTCTCCCTCCCGCTAACCCTCAGCTACAGGACCACTAGAGTCATTAATTTTGCACACGCGAACTTTATTACTTACGGCATATACACTGCTGTCTTCCTCGATGGCCTCCTCGGATGCAGAAGCCTGCTCCTGGCCTTGCTCCTGGCCTTCATCGTTTCTGGAGCGATTTCCCTCGTCAACTATTTCTGCGTCTTCAAGCCGCTTGAGGAGCGGGGGGCCCCGATGCCCCTAATCATGATCGCTTCCATGGGTCTCTGGATCATGTACAACTACCTCCTGTACATGCTGGCTGACATTGCCCACGCGTTGAGCGGCGTTAACTTTGTTTCCTACGGGAGAATCCTGTACAGCGATGTTCCAGAGGTCGCCGTGGGCGAGATTAAGCTGAGCCAAAGCTTTGTGGCTGTATCACTCGTTGCACTCGCAACCGTGGCTTTCCTGTACGTCTTCTTGGACAGGACGCCCCTAGGTAAGGCGGTGAGGGCGGTTGCAGATAACCCGCTTTTAGCTGAGATCTCAGGCATACCCAGGGGCCTAGTGGTAACGCTTACTTGGTTCCTCGCGGGTGGGATAGCCGGTATGGGCGGAGCAATATGGACGAGCTTCTCGGGGACTGTTACGCCTACTTCCGGCGACGCGATGATTCTCCAGGTTTTCACCGTCGCCTTCATTGGCGGGCTGGTCTCGCTCCTCAGGACAGGGATAGGTGCCTTCATTATCGCCTTCATAGAGAACGTTGGCATAAGCGTTCTAAACACTTGGCTCGGTGTTCCAACAAGCTTCCGCCCGTTCCTGACTTTCGCCACTCTGCTCACGATTCTAATAGTTTCTCCTCCGCTGGGGGCGGCTGGAGGCTTGCCGTTTAGGTATAGGAGGAAAGGGGGTGGGGCGAAGTGATAGACGTTTTAGGCTTCCTTATAAGCTGGCTAACGCTTTTCGGGATATACGGCATCCTCTCACTAACGCTGAACTTCGAGTCCGGGGTCAGCGGAGTGACGAATTTTGGGAAAGTTTTCTTCTACGGCTTAGGGGCCTACACGGGAGCAACTCTAACTGTCTACATATTCTTCGTGGTGAACGGGATAGACCTGTCAAGGGTGTCACCCTTCGAAGTGGAGGGCATAATTTACTTGGGGCAGCTGGCTGGCAGGAGTCCCCCCCTAAACATTGCCCTCCTCATTGCATCGCTAGCGCTAGCCTTTCTGGCTTCTGGGCTGATTGGCTACCTGCTCAGCTACCCGATAGTGCGCGTGGGGCCAGCATTCGTGGGCTTCACGTTGCTAAGCACGGGTGAGTTGTTCAGGATTTTCCTGCAACACTACAAGCCGCTTGGGGAGAGCAAGGGGATAATGTCCATCCCCCACCCATTCGCCTGGATACCCAACCCGACGCTTAGAGCTTTAATCTTCCTAGTGCTCGTCTTGTCCATCCTAGCCGTCACGTACATTGTCTTGAGCAGGCTCTACAATTCTCCTCTGGGCAGAACGCTGAGGGCGGTTAGGGATGATGAGATCGCAGCCCTGTGCTTGGGTAAGCATGTGCCGAGGCTTAAGGCGACAGTCCTCTTCATTGGTTCTGGGTTTGCCGGCATCGCCGGGGTTCTTCTCGCCTACTACTACAGCTCCATAAATCCCGACATGTTTGTCCCAGCTGTAACATTTAACGTTTGGGCAATGATCATTTTGGGCGGGATGGGGAACCTGGCTGGCTCGCTCGTCGGTGCATCTATTTTTACCCTCTTCGACAGGGTACTCGCCTTCGTAACGCCGCAGCTTGGGGTGACCGTAATTTCTCCAGACTACGTTAGAGGCTTTATGGTCGGCTTCCTGATCGTAGCGGTACTCATCTTCCGCCCACAGGGGCTGTTGAGGGAGGGTAGGGTTGAGACACCAGCGTGGGAGGAGTACGAAAGAGTGAAGAGGGGTGAGGCTCTTGCCTGACATTCTAGAGGTAAACAGTGTTTCGAAGAGGTTTGGAGGGGTTGTCGCGCTCCAGGATGTCAGTGTGAGGGTTCCGGAGAGGGGGGTTGTTGGGCTTATTGGTCCAAACGGCAGCGGAAAGACCACTCTCTTCAACGTTGTCACCGGCTTCTACGTGCCGGATAAGGGTGAGGTATGGTTCCATAACGGTAGGAGCAGTGAGCGGATAGATGGCTTGAACCCCAACGAGGTCTTCGCGAGGGGTATAGTGAGAACCTTCCAGATCCCGCGCCTCTTCAAGTCGCTGACTGTGCTCGAAAACCTCCTGCTAACCCCCTTCCCGCAGAGGGGTGAGGGGCCTTTGAGGGCATTGAGCCTGAGGGCGTGGGTTGAGGAGGAGAGAGCATTAGCCAGGAGGGCTCTCGAGCTCCTCAAGAGGTTCGGCTTACTAGAGTACGCAAACGTCAGGGTCTCCGAGCTCAGCGGTGCGCACATGAAGCTCGTTGAGACAATAAGGGGGTTAATGACCCCTGCAAAGCTCTTCCTGCTTGATGAGCCTGCTGCCGGCGTTGAGGCGACGGTCGCGCACGACCTCTTTAGACTTGTACGTGAGCTTAACTCTAACGGCTACACTTTCCTGATAGTTGAACACAGGATCGAGATCCTAATGCAGTACGTGGACTACGTCTACGTCCTGCACAATGGGCAGCTCCTGGCCGAGGGGAAGCCTGAGGAGATAGTTACCAACGAGAAAGTCGTTGAAGCCTACATAGGTGAGACGCGCGGTAGTGGGTGAGGCGAATGCTTAAGCTGGTAAATCTCTTCTCGGGCTACGGTAAAATGAGGGTGATTCACGGGGTGAGCCTGGAGGTCGGGAGGGGGGTGATCGCCACAATCTTGGGACCGAATGGGGCTGGAAAGACGACCCTGCTAAACTCCATTTTCGGGATAGCCACTGTTCACGGCGGTGAAATCGTGCTCGATGGTGTAAAGCTCAATGGGAAGAAGCCGTCTGAGATAGTTAAGCTTGGGGTGAGCTACTCACCGCAGCTTGACAACATCTTTCCAAGCCTTACAGTCGAGGAAAACCTCATCGTGGGCGCATTCACTAGGGGGAGAGACCCGAGGATCCGGGAGGACGTGGAGAGCATTTTCGAGCTCTTCCCAGAGATAAAGAGGAGGAGGAATCAGAGGGCGAAAACCCTCAGCGGTGGTGAGAGGCAAATGCTGGCGGTAGCTAGGGCACTCATGACTAACCCCAAGTTGCTCTTGCTGGACGAGCCGACAGCCGGGCTTGCTCCGAAGGCAGCAGCGGCACTAATCCGGAAGATCAGGGAGATACGCGAGACAAGAGGCATCTCTGTCCTCATGGTTGAGCAGAACGTGGCTAGAGCACTAGAGATAGCCGATAAGGCGGCGGTCCTAGTGGGTGGGAAAATAGTCAAGGAGGGGTTAGCCGAGGAGTTTAAGCAAGTAGACGTTGAGAAGCTCTTCTTCGGAAGGTAGCTAGCCCTCATAGAGTCGCAGAGTTGCCTCTCTTGCGTCTTTGCCTCGCTTTTCTTGCCCTTATACATTTAGCGCGCGTTGCGCTATTATAGCCTGTCCATGAAGCAAATAAGTGGAGAATGCTTATAAATAAAGATGTTTATGGGAGCTTTTCTACTATTAGTTCGATGAAATCATAATTATATTCAAGGCTTTATACGAGGAAAAAGCTTTTTTATACTACCTGTCCCACTGTATGTGGGTGTACGTGCATGTCTGTAAACTTCACCGTGAGGATTCCCAAGAAACTTGCTGAGAGGATGAGGAAGCACAGCGAGGTCAACTGGAGCGAGGTTATCAGGAGAAGCATCGAGGAGCATCTGAGGATGCTCGAGGAGATAAAATATAGAGAGTATAGCAGAGAGCTTGTTGAGAGGCTCGGGGTTTTAATAGACGACCTGAAGCCGATGTCTGCTGATGAGGAGATGAAGCTGTACGAAATGATGAGGGAGAGAGAGTGGAAAAGGCTAAGCTCTATGACACAAGCGCAATAATTGAGTTAGTGCTTCGCAGAGGATGCAAAACTGTTTTAGGAGCAACCTCAATTCTGACAATTGTTGAGTGGCCTCCAGCCCTACTTTACGTACCTGAAGTGCTATATCCCACTAAAGAGGACTATACAACAGCTGTTAATTGGCAGATGAAGCTGCGCAGAATGGGAAATCCCCTTCCCGCCGTGGATCTATTGATAGCTGCCATTGCACTCAAATGACATGACACTTGTAACTCTCAACAGTCACTTCCAGATCATTGAGGAAATAGAGCCTAGGTTGAGAATAGAAACTCTTTAGGAATTTTCAGGGTTATTGAAGACTTTTGCAGCATGTTGCCAAGTGTTTAGAGTTGGCGCGTGCTTCCTCAACTTCGGATGTAAAGTCTTTGCCCTCTATGCTTTTCCTCAAGCATGCTTGGAGTTTGGTGGAAACCTCTAAGTGGTGCGCATGCTTTTGAAACGTGTCTAGAAACGTGGCAGCAGCTATGACAGAGAAGATGAAAACGTATGTGTGCCAAGCTGATGTCTCTAGACCTTAAAGAAAAGCCAACCGTCCTTGAATCTAAGCACCACGTATTTCCCCTTAAGCTTTGACCCATGAAACAATAGGACTATCTTCTCAGGGGATCTCTCAAGGATCACGTACTCGCCTTTATCCCAGATCTTCATTGTTCCGGCACCGTAGCCCTCCTCTATCTCGCCCTCAAAATCCAGCCAGTAAAGGTCGTGGTCCTCCTGCTGGACACCGTACCGTTTAATGCCTGGCTCGAGCGGCGGAGGCTTCCTAAAGGCCCAGTCCTTCAACACGCCGTCCATCTCAAGACGTAGATCGTAATGTAATCCGGCCCTACGAGCATTATGCTCGTGAACAACAAACCTTAGCCTGTTCATACATGTATAGAGAAAAGAATACGCATGTAAATGTTATTTCGCGGAAAACTCCTAGTCTCGAGGATAGTTAATCATATTCTCCATGCTTGTCTCGTATGTCTGCTAGAAGCTTAATATTCTCTTCTGGGGTTCCCATAACTAGTCGACGTCCTGGACCCGGTGCAAATGTTTTTGCCTTTTTTACCAAGTCTCTATTGATTCTTTCACCATTTTTCTCCACTTCTTTAGGAGTGCTGCACGCGAGGAATGCGAAAGAGAAGCAACACTGGAAGAATTTAAAAAAGAAATAAAGAAATCGCTGGGTCTCCAGCCCTCATAGCCTTGAAGATGTTAGGGAAACTTCGAGCATGTCGTTTCCTAATTGACGGGTAATTTTGGTATAAGTCTCCCCTGAATGTACTTTACTTTGTGACTTTCGGATTCGTCCTCAAGAAATCTTGAAACCTCTGGGGGGAGCATTTTCCACTGCCAGAATCGCCATGAAAACTTTTCTACCTGTTATTTTTTCTACGAATTCTACGTCTTCAAGAAGCTTTTCGAGCTCTTTTCTAGCCTCTTCAATCGTAGATATGTAGGTCGTTACCTGTCCACTACAAGTGGGTCAGAATTAAAAATGTCAATTTCTCGCAACGTTTCGCCATAGAGTAGCTTTACACTAGCCGAAACCTTTATTTTCTCTCCTGGCACCCCACCCACACGCAGGCATTTCCTCGACAAAGGAAGCCACAAAGTCGTTGAGAGTTACTCCAACAGTTTTGGCAAGGGTTGCAATGGCCTTCTCTAAACCTGTAGCCCTATTCTCAAGCTTGGAAAATCTATCGTCTAGCCTGGCATAGTTCTCGTTTAACCTTTCGATTTCCTGCCCTAACTTATCCTGCCCCTCGCGGAGAGACTTCAGCTCTTCCAAGATTTTGTTTTGATACTCTTCCAAGCTCCTAATTTCTTCGAGAATCTTTTCGAACTTCTTATCGTGTTCATCAAATCGCTGTAGAATCTCGGATAATCCCAAGTAGCCTGCCACTGTATACCTGAACTCCTTGTCTTTTTCTAGTAGCTCCAAAAACTGTTTCCTAAGTCTACCTGACAAGT
>JAJHRM010000321.1 GCA_020832965.1 Thermofilum sp.
GGGCCCTATGAACTCTGCTAGTACCTTTACAGCCATACCGCGCCTACGCTGGCAGCCCCACGCCAAGCTTCTCGAGGGAGTCGGCAGCTTCCCTCAGCCCTAGCTCCTCAAGCTTCCTCCTCGTCGGAAGCCCGGTCTTCACGTCCCACCCTCTAGCCGTGTAGTAGTCGTCGAGCAGCTTGTCCAGCTCGAAGACCTGCCCCTTGGATGGAAGTCTCGGGACAGGCTCCCTCAGTATCCTCTCTGGCAGAGCATCGCTATCCCTCGTGCCAACACCCTCCCTCACGTTGAAGGCCTTCTCGAGGTTGTATATCCTCTCGCCTACAAGCCACAGGTACTTAGCATCCTTGAACTCCTCAATCCCAGTCGCAGCGTGGAGAAGCTTGGACAGCACGTCTAATGTGATCATCTCGGAGAATAGTGGGAACACGCAGAAGCCGGCGGCTTCAAAGATGGCTGTCTCGTCCTGGACGAGCTTTGCTAGCTCGCCCTTACCCTCGGTGCTAAACGGGTCGACTTTCCCACGGGCGCGGATTTCAAACCTGTTCCAGCCGTAGCAGTGGCTGGCACCTATATTCGCCGTAGCAAGGTTTAATCCATGAGCTTTAGCGGATCTAGGATCGTACGCTGGCAGCTCTAAGCCCTTGCTGTGCATGGCGTACTTCTCGGCGCCGCGGCCAATGATCTCAGCAGCCCTCTTGACGCCCTCAGCTAGCACGTTGCCTACACCCTCCCTCAGCGCGATCTTCCTGACGAGCTCCACCAGCACCTCGGGATCGCCCCACCTGAGCTCAAGCCCATCTGTCTCTCTCTTGGAGATTATTCCCTTCTCGTAGAGCTCGATGGCGAAAGCTATAGCGGAGCCCGTGGAGATCGTGTCCAGCCCGTACCTGTCTGCGAGGTGGTTAGCGTATGTTATGGCTTCGATGCTCGTCACGCCAAGGTTGCCTCCAAAGCTCCAGTGCGTCTCGTACTCCGGGAAGTCCCACACGAGCCCAGCGTAAGGCCCCCTAGTCAGCTTAAACTTCTTACCACACCTAACCATGCAGCTGTAGCAGCCGTAGTGCTTGACAACATACCCCTCAAGGACCTCAGGCCTAAACCTGTCAGCGTTCTCGAGCTCCAGCTGCTTAAAGTTGTAGGTTGGGAAGTGCCCCAGGGTGTAGTACAGGTATACTGCGAGGTTCGTTCCAAGCCTCTGATAGCGCTCAAGCACGGGCTTCTTCCTGTAGCCCTCAATTTGCTCTTCAACAGCTTTCCTGAAGAGCTCCTCGTCAAATACACCGGGTCTCCTCTCGCCGTGGACAACGACGGCCTTCAGGTTCTTGGAGCCCATCACGGCTCCCCCACCACCCCTGCCAGCCGTCCTATACTCGTCGCTCACTATTGCTGCAAACCTGACGAGCCTCTCGCCAGCCGGACCGATGGCAACGAACCTTGCATCCCCATCGGTCTCCTCGAGCAGGAACTCCCTAGCACCGTCAACAGTCATGCCCCAGATACGCGAGGCGTCCCTGAACTCCACCTTCCCCTCACGAACCCAGAGGTAGGTTGGCTTTTCAGCCCGGCCTCTAATAACCACTGCATCGTAGCCCGCGAACTTCAGCATAGCACCAAACATCCCCCCACCAACGCTCCTGAAGAAAGTCCCGGTGAGTGGCGACTTGAAAACCGCAAACCACCTGCTAGCAGACTGGGCAGCCGTGCCCGCTAGCGGCCCCACAGCAAGCACCAGCACGCTATCGGGGCTCAGGGGATCCGCGCCACTAGGAAGCAGGTCCCAGAGGAGCCTAGCCCCGAAGCCTCTAGCCCCTATAAACGCCTTAGCCAGATCCGCTGGGAGATCCCTGGAAACAGCCTCCCCCCTCGACAAGTCCACATAGAGAATCTTGCCAGCATATCCGTAGTACTGCACCCAATCCTCACCCCTCTATAGTGAGTCCCCAGAGTATTAATATTTTCCCGTGACGGGGCAGGGGGTCTACGCGTAGCTGCATTGCGCTCCTAGGCCATAGCCCGAGTTCTCCGAACGACATTCACGCACAGTGTCTTAGCTTTCAGCCTAGCCCTTGCAGCTTCTCTGTCATACGCGCGCTATGATGGAGTTTAACTCTTCTTCAAATGTCTTCATATCGTTTCTCATGTTTGTTGATTTTCCTCCAAAACTTTATATTTTAAAACGGTTCTTAGGAGAGTGGTAGAAATGGTTAAGGTTGAAAAGAGGGTTAAAGTGCATAGGGATGGAAAGGTCTTTGAAGCAAGAACACTATTTGATACTGGCTCTAGGGGGAGTTACTTCAGTAAATCGTTTGCTGAGAAATTAGGGTACGAGCCCCTCAAGGAGCCGAGGAGAATACCCTTAGCCGTGAGGGGAAAGTATGCTGAATTGATCGGATGGACTGTGGTTGATTTGGAAGTTGAAGGATTCATCCTGCCTGAGAAGGAGGCGATAGGAGTCATCGATGATCTACTCATGGATTTGATAATTGGTTTAAACATAATGGAAAAATACGGAATCTACATAGAGGACGACGAGATAAAGTTCAGGCACGTTCCACCAACCTCAATGATAATCTAAAAAAGAGGCCAAAATTTCTTAAGCTTTCAGCCTAGCCCTTGCAGCTTCTCTGTCATAGAGGCTCCTCGCGGGATATCAGGAGGAGGTTCCCGTCGCCTAGCTTACTAGCACGCCAGCCTTATCGTTGTGTTAAGCACGAGTACGTTTCAAATATCCTTTACTTCAGCCCTGTGCCTGTCCTTTCGCTGAGCACTGGCAGAGCACTTTAAAACTCGGTCTTGTTCTTTAGCAGTTTATGGCTTCGAGGAGCTACTTCGAAGACGTGGAGAGGATTAAGAGGGAAGTCTTGCTGCTGGCTTCAAGAGCCAAGCCGAGAGTAATCATCGATGTGGGTGTGGGCGAGTCTACGCGGGACTTACTCTCAAAGGGGATGGGAGTAGTGGTCGCAGTAGACGTCAATTGTAGCAGGCTGAAGGACCTCTACCGGGACGTGGACCTAAGCAGTTCTGGAGGTGTACTGATGCCCGTTTGCTGCGACGTAGTGCGATTGCCGCTGAGAAGGGGTTCTGCCGACTTGGCTGTACTCCACTTCGTACTCCACGAGATCGACCCAAGGCTCCACCCGAGCGTCCTCTCGGTTCTCAAGGGGGTTTCCAGGCATGTCCTCATAGCTGAGCCAACGCCTAGGGGTGACGAGCCATACAGGGAGATCAG
>JAJHRM010000322.1 GCA_020832965.1 Thermofilum sp.
TCCTCATGGCCCTCCTCGCGCTCGCCACCGCCCACCTGCGGGGCCGCGTCAGGGAGGGCGACCGGAGGAACGTGATGCTCGTCTTCGCCCCGCTCAACAGGATCAAGCTCCAGCTGATCGAGCCGCTAGTAATCGTTAGCGGAGTTCGCAGCCGCTTCCAACGACCGCCGAACTTCACCGTGGGAATTCTCTCGAGCGAGAATCGCATGCTTTCCAGTTTGCGCGATGAGCTTTTAGAGAAAAAGATTGTTAGACATGGTGACCTTATCAAGCCTCCACCGCATGCCGCGAAAAAGAGCAGTGCTTTGTGGGTAACCAAGTACATGCTAAAGGGTGCAGAGAGCGTGGATGAAGCTCTGCTGCAGCTGCGAGATTTCGTGGAAAGCAAAGGCTCTAACCACTGCTTCGTCGTCGTGCTGTGCCCGCATGTGCTAAAGGAGAAGAGCGTAGCGAGCCACGATACCTTGCTCAAGTACCTTGATCTCCCCGGCGATTACCAGGCGGCGCAACCCGATGACGAAATTTTGAAATTCCTTAAAGAGAGAATCCTAGCGCTGTTTGTTGACGAAGCCCACGTGATGATAAACGGCAAGCTCGGCGAAGTTATAGGGGAGCTCGCAAAGCGCGCGCCAATAGCGCTAGGTTTCACGGCGACGCCGGTAAAGGAAACGTTTTCAACAATATCCGGAGGTACCTGCCCGCAGCACTTAAAACACGACGGGCCCTACGCATGCGACCTTCTCCTCTACGGTGAGCCGATATTTTCCAACGATCTAATCTTAGGGAAAGGGAAGTGGGTGCAGCAGAGCGACGATAAAATTCTCGTTAACAATCTAGTCGCGCATTTTTACAGATCTCACATTAAACTGAAAAAGTGGGTTAACTACAACGATGGAGACGCCAAATGGAAGGGGGTGTACTCGAGGGAGAGGGTGGAGGAATACGCCAAAAGGGTTTTCGAGGTGCTAGAGAAGCACTTCGGTAGCGATGCGAGCAGAGCTAAGGTCCTCATCCTAGCCCCCAACACAGGTGAAGCTGACGAGTGGGGAGATGTTTTGCGAACACGGGGCGTAAAGAAGGTCTTCGTAGCGCACTCAAACATGACTGACCCGCTTGGTGCTATAAGCGAGTTTGTCAACAGCGAAAGCGGCTTCCTCGTGGCTGTCGACATGGTGAAGCTGGGGTTCGACGACCCCGATCTCGACGCGCTCGTGATCGCGAGACCCCTGAGGAACATCGTAGCGTACGTGCAGATGCGCGGTAGGGTGCTCCGCTACCCGAAGAGCGAAGATAGGCCGAAAGCGAAGCATGGAGCGCTAATCCTGCACCTAGCAGCGGATGAAGTTCTAGAAAAAGATTACCTTGTGAGAGAAGCTGAAGCAGGAAAGTTCTCAAACGAGAAGAGAGAGGTTGAACGCGATCTGAACAGTTTTACAGGAAAAGCGGTAAAAGTCGAAATGAGTGTTGAGACAGAACGCATAGCAAGCGTAGCCGTCGGGCTGAGCAGAGAACTCCTCGAACCGAGCAGAGAACTCTTCGAAGCATGCGAGAGGGGGGACGTTGAGCTCGTTAAGGTGCTCCTAGATGAGGGAGCGAACCCGAACGTGAAGGATGAGCGCGGCTGGACTCCGCTGCACTACGTTGCCCTAAGTGGTGTGAAGAAGATCGCGATGCTGCTCGTCTCGAGAAAAGCCGAAGTGAATGCTAGGGGTAATGAAGGGAAGACCCCGCTCCACTACGCGGCTGAGAATCATCAAACTGATATTGTCGATGTTCTGGTTTTAGCTGGCGCGGATCCGAACATTAAGGATAATCTCGGTCGAACTCCACTGCATTACGCAGTGCTAGCGCTGCAGAACGTGAAGGACTACGACACGCGCGTGATTCGAGCTCTCTTGAGAGCCGCTGCTGATCCCAACGTCAGAGACAGCGAAGAGAAAACCCCCTTGCACTACGCTGCCGCGCTTAACTGGCTGAGCGCCATCGATGTGCTCCACGAGCACGGAGCCGATGTAAACGCTCAGGATAAGCAGGGTAGAACGCCCCTGCACATAGCGGTAATGGAGGGGAATGTATATGCCGCGATCGTGCTGCTCGGGTGCAAGGCGGATCCCAACGCTAGGGACGCGGAGGGGAGGACACCACTTCACTACGCCGTCCAGCGGGGAGATCTCCGCATAGTAGAGCGGCTAGTTAAAGCGCGTGCAGACGTGAACGCCCAGGATAATCTCGGAGTGACACCGCTCGACCTCGCACGCAAGAACGGCTACCAGCAGATCGCTGAGCTGCTGGCTAAAGCATCTAGTACAAGAGAGGAACCTTCTC
Source organism: Thermofilum sp. (assembly GCA_020832965.1). The sequence continues at coordinate 2,326 of JAJHRM010000322.1, forward strand.
CGCCCACACAGAGAGAGGAGGTTGGCGCGCGAGAGCGCTTAGAGGCCAGCCAGGGAGCCGGGATCGAGGAGGTTCCGCTGGTGTTGGAGACAGGCATCTGGGACAAGAAGAGGGGTCGGCCGCTGCTGAGAATCAAGGTCGATACCGGGAAGCATACGAGAGAAGAGATCTGCGTCCTCTACCTCTACCCGAAGGAGAAGATGGTGCACGTCAGCTGGAGGGACGGGAGGCAGGCAAAGTGCGCGGTAGGGGAAGAGCTCGATCGGGAGCTCGCTGAACACTTAGGTAAGCACGTTAAAGGAATGGACGCCGACAAGCTCATGCAGTTCCTCAAGGTTGTGGATGAGCAGCTGAAGAGCGCCGCTCGACGGAAACGAAAAGATAAAAAGAGACAGAGAGCGCAATCACGTAAACGCAAACGTAAACGTTAAACTAAGTATTGCCGGCTAGCGCGCGCGCTTAGTGTGAGCCTATGACCTCCGAGGAGGCGGGTGAAGACCGGGCCTCGCTCAACAAGCAGCTGCTGGAGGCTTGTTTGATGGGCGATGGGGAGCGCGTCAGGAGGCTGCTGGAGGAGGGCGCCGACGTTAACGCGAGGGACGGCTGCGGCAACACGCCGCTGCACCTCGCCGTGCACTTCGGGGGCATGCTGGATCGGGACCTAGGCTTCGAGTGGACAACCGCCCTCAAGTGGCTCGTCGAGAGGGGGGCCGACCTCAACGCTAGGGACGCGGAGGGGCGAACACCTCTGCACGTGGCAGCCATGCTGGGCTACAACGACGCGATAAACGTGCTCCTCCCGTTTAGAGAGGATCTCCCGCGAGCGGATCCTAACGCGAGGGACAACTACGGGAAAACGCCGCTGCACTACATAGCTGAGAAGAGGAACGTTGACGGCATCAG
>JAJHRM010000323.1 GCA_020832965.1 Thermofilum sp.
CGCTAGGTGGCTGATCGCATAAACGCGCGCTCGACCCGTATACTCTCGAGAGAGGAGGATGCATGGTCGCGTGCCCAGCCGGGTAGAGAGCTAAGCTCTCGCGCGCTCGATATTGGCTAGGCCTGTTCAACCCTCACACGCTCCTGATGTTTCAGGGAAGAATGTCTTTTAAATGAATTGGAACCGACGCCCAGCTGCACGCTGGTACGGCTCTTGCGCTGCACCATTGGTAGGTGCTTCGCGCCAGCATCAGCGGAAGGTTCGTCAAGCACCCCTTGGTAACTGAGACTTTTACCGTTTGAGTTTCTCTCTTAGATAGGGTATTTCGACTTTGTAGTATTCCACGAGCTTGTCTAGCGTGCGGACGTGAGGCTCGAGCGTGCAGAAACCGTTGTACCCGTCCTCTTTTAGCCGTTCGATCAGACCTTCCACGTTCACCGCGCCGTAGGGCAGGGGCGGGTAGAATATGTACACGTTGTCGTTCGGTGGGGCGAAGGGGGCTCCTTTAGCGTAGTCCGGGTGCACTCCCGGTATGAACCTGCACCCGTTTTTGAGGTGGACGTAAGCGATGTAGTCCTTCAGCAGCTCGTACGCGTAGGGGAACGGCTCGACGTTTGCCTGGTAGTAGTTCGTCGGGTCGAAGTTCGTTTTGAAGCAGTCGGAGTCGACCGCTTTCAGGATCCTAAGCATGCGCTCGGGCGTACCGGAGGCGTCGTGCGCTTCGTTCTCCAAAACGACCGTCACCCCCATCTCCTCCGCGTACCTCACGATGGGTTTCACAGTTTCAACGAAAGGTTTGATATCAGCGTCGGGCGTCGGCGCGAAGAGGCCTACGTAGCAGTTCACGATGGAAGCGCCGAGCTCCTTAGCGACCTTGATCGTCTCCTTCATCGATTCAACGTACTTTTCCGGCCGCTCAACCACCACCCTCTCGAAAGCGCCCCCGTTGGTCACGCAGGCTACGCCTACGCCGTGCCTGCGGAGGAGCTCCTTCGTCTCCTCCAGATCCTCCTCGCTGCACTTACCGCCTCGAAAGCCGCCAACCAGGTTGAACGTCCATAGCTCAACCCACGAGACCGAGAAGCTCTTGAGCACCGAAAGTATCTCCTCGAGCGGCTTGCCGAAAGCCCCGAGCTGCTGGCCCGACACGGCTAGCTTAATCCCGCTCATATCCGCCACCGCCTCAGGCTACGTCTATCACCACCTTGATGCACTCCTCGGGTTTCTCCCAGTTGAACTTGAGGGCTTCAGCGATCTTATCGAGCGGGAAGCGGTGGGTGATCATGCACTTGACGTCTAGCTTACCTTCCGAAACCCACTTCACAGCGAGCTTCATCAGCTTCCTCACCCTAGCGTGATCGGGCCAGCTCGTCGGATGGCCGAAGTGCCCGAGCTTCGTTGCCACCCTCATGTACGGGATTGTCACGTGCTCCGAAACGTGAGCGAATATGTAGAAGGGGCCTCCCGGTTTCAAAGCCTCCGTCCCGGTGAAGACGGCTTTGCTCGATCCCGCCGTATCGATAACCACGTCCATCGCGCCGAACTCCCTTTTTATCAACCTGCCCAGCTCGTCGGGATCGTACTCAGAGGCGTTGTACGCCCCGGTCGGCTCCGAGCTTCCTAGCCAACCTAAGCCGGTTCTCGTAAATGTCCGTGGCAACAACCACTTCGGCACCGAAGTTCTTAGCGTGCTGTATGATGCACAAGCCCGCCGGGCCGCAACCCAGCACGAGCACCTTATCGAGGGGTTTCACCGCCGCCCACGCGTATACGATCGTCGAGCCGCCCGCTAGCTCTAGCACCGCCCCCTCTTCGTCCGAGACGTTGCCGGGTAGGGGGGCCAAGGTGGCTATCTGCCGGGTATCGATCCTAACGTACTCCGCGAACCCCTCGCACCAGCTCCACTCGCAAACCCTATCCCCCACCTTCAGCTCCGGGTAGATCTCCTTGACCTTCGACCCCATCTCGACTATCTCCCCGCTGAACTCGTGCCCCAGTATGAAGGGGTAATCCGCCGGCTCCCAGCCACCCTTAGCGGGAGGCCTGAGACCCTGCCACAGCTCGTAGTCGGGGTGCCTGCAAATGGAAGCTTTACGCACCCTAACGATTATGTCGTAATCGCTTTCAAGCTTCGGCCGAGGCACATCCTTAACGACAATAACCCCGGGCCTTTCAACAACCGCCGCTTTCACACAAAAAGCGAGCTGCCGCGCCTAAAATGGTTTGCCACCTACACGCGGCTCTCCACCGGAAGCGGCACGTTTACTCAAGACCGAAATCGTCGCGCTGCGCGGACGAAGCGCTTTCTCCCACGGCCCTCCAGGTCGATGACGGTGTTCCCGCTCACCCCCGCGTTGACGACGTGAACGGTTGTAAAGAGGTAAACCTTTCACCTTCGCAAGCTTCGGGTAAGATCCCCGCTTAAGCGGGGGAGTTCTATACGTACGCTTGTAATCGCTTGGGCTCCGAGGATCATCCTAGCGCAGCATACGCTACTAGTGCAGCGTGAAGCCAGGTTGCCGCTCAATGTAGCGTTGCGCTAGTTACTGTTCCATGAGAGTATAACTGCTTACGTGACGTTTCACGATCACTAAATTTCGGAAAACTTAGCGCGCGCTTGCGCATTTAACGCGTTTACTCCCACTCGAACCAGAAAGCCTCTTCCCTAACGGTTCTGAAGTCCCTGGAGAGGTAGGGGGTGGCGCCCGCCGCGAATGCGGACGCGAAGACGGCTAGCGCTAGAGACTGGAAGAGGGGAGGGGGCGCGGAGAACAGGGCTAAAACCGAGGGGGTTAGAGCTCGGAGGTTGCTCGCTCGGGCCAGGTTCCGGAGGAAGCCCTGGAGGCTTCGCGAGCAGAAGGCGGCGAGGGCGCAGAGGCAGGTTAAAGCGCACGGCAGGAGCAGCGCGAAAGCGAAGGCGTGAAGCAAAGCCTCGCCCAGCGCGTAGAGCGCCAGCACGCCGTACGCAGCGTAGGAGACGACTCCGGCGAGCGAGGCGGCGACGCAAACCCACCGCGCCACCCCGCTGAGCGAGCGCCTAGCCGCTTCGGCCGCCTCCACGAAAGCGCGAGGCGCCCTCCTCGGGTTCGCTAGGACCGCGTAGAGCGCCGCGAAAGTGAAGAAGGCGGCGCAGGCTAGGGCGCTGGCCCCATCCCGAGCGGGCCGCTGGCGCTCGAGCAGCCTCCTCAGCTCGCCCCGGCCTACCGGGCGCGGAGCG
>JAJHRM010000038.1 GCA_020832965.1 Thermofilum sp.
GGGCGAAAGTCCTTCTACGCGAGGGGAGGGGGAGGGTATTCATCAATGGGACGCCCCTAGAGCTCCTGGAGCCTGAAATGATCAGGCTGAAAATAATGGAACCAATCAAGCTTGCCGGCAAGATAGCAGAGCAGGTCGACATATATGCCGAGGCAAGTGGGGGAGGTGTAGTAGGTCAAGCCTCCGCTATCAGGACAGCTATTGCTAGAGCACTGGTTGAGTGGAGCGGCAGTGAAGAGCTGAGGAAGCTTTACCTAACCTACGACAGAAGGCTCTTAGTTGAAGACCCCCGCCAAGCAGAACCTAAGAAGCCCAGGGGCAGATCAGCGAGAGCGAAGCGCCAGAAGAGCTACAGGTAGCTTCTCTGCGAGCGCGCTAACTAGCGCGCGCCCCCGTGGAAAACAGCGCCTAGGAAGTTAGGAGTTTCCCTCGGCTGGGGGAGCTTAAAATGCGCGCGAGCGGGTGGAGGTAGGCGGCTGCACAAATTCCTCTATAGACCCGTACTTTATCACTTTATCAAGTGCATCTACGTGAGATAGGAACATTCGCCGACAACAGTACCTGGTAATCCCCATGTCATCGAGAACTTTTCCAGGATCCTCACCATTACTGACTCGGGAGGCAAACTCGCTCCATTTATCACCAATCAATGCCCCACAAGTGAAGCACCGAACTGGGAATATCATTCTCCTCAGCGCGCTACGCGCCACCTACTATCCCGCCTTTACGCGGGTTATTTGTTGTTTGTGAGGGGCGTGTATATAAAGTTTTTCGTAGTGCGGTGCGCGCACGCTTATTAACCCCCCTCTCCAATCTCGGCATATGGACGTAGAGTATTACTCAAAGCCAACAATAGTCTCTCTTCAGGGGGAGAATCTCGCACATTACTTTGCCCAACAAATCACACTTCTAGCTGGAAAGCATGTGAAAATTCGTGCAGCCATAGCTGGAGAATTTTACTCTTGGGCGCAAAGGAGCATAACGGTACGCCGGCTATGCATCGATGAAGATACAATTGCTGACTTCTCCCAGAAGCTAAGTCAATACTACTTGGACCCTTTGCTCCCAAAAGTCGTCAGAAACATTCTTCTCTCTAGAACACACCTGGGAGCGCTACTTCTACTCGCAGAGGAGGACCCTAGAAACCGAAGAGCTTACAGAACTCTGCAGCAAATACTTTGGTCAAGTGAACACTCCCTTGGGAAAAGATGTGGGGACGATAGCTCCGCTGAGCTTTTAAAAATCTCCCCCTCCTCGGATCCACTCCTCATCTACCTTCTTTTGACCTCAAAGGCGGACCTGGAGCTTAATGAGAGTATCAGCTTCCTCGCGCTTAGTTGTAGACAGTGGCTGGAACTCTACTCGGCAGTAAACGGCTTCGGTCCAGGACAGGTATTCATGCTCATACAACCCTGCAAAATACCCTACGACGCTAGGTTTAGGATTATCTTCCAAAACAACAGCCTAAGTTTCACCAACCTGCATCCTAGAGCTCGGAGCCGTATTCTCGAGGAAAAATCAAGCGAGATACTCTTACTGGAAAACGGCGAAGAAGTAAGGAGACTAAAGCCTCCTCTCTAAGTGCACGGCATAGGCAAGCAGGCAACTCAGAGGTGCAAGTAAAGATGGTGGGCCCGCTGGGATTTGAACCCAGGACCACCTCCGCTCCGAGGACATGTAGATCTCGTCAGGGTTCTGCGCGCAGACGCGCTAGGCATCCTGCCGCTAGACGACGGGCCCAATGGTCGTTTTTTAGAAGCAGTTATTGGTAATAAATTTTTCTTTGCGGGGAGGAGTGGGTTTTCCGCGGGCTCGAGTAGCCTTTTTAGTGACGGTGTTCTTGGTTGTATGTTTTCTTCTGTGCTAGCCCCTTGACTACTTTTCTTCATTCCGCGTCGGCTTCGGCTAGTTTTACTATTGTAGTGATGGTTAGTCCTACGACTGAGTAGCAGTTTTTCCACTTGTACGTGTATGCTTTGATGCCTCGTGATGCAAGTAAGTATGCATCTTCCTGCCCTCTCCTCGTATTTGGAGACTGTCGTGCATAGAGATACTTTTATGCTCTGAGCGCACGTCGCAATATACAACATGGGGGCAGTGAGCTTCATGTGCGCGCTAGTTTTTGTGGGAGCAAGCACGCATCAACTGAGCAGGGGCCAAAATTTATATAGTGATTTGTAAGGGTATCGAAGGCGTTGCTCATGAGCCTGGAGGAGTTAAAGTCTCTCGAAGGTCAGCTCTTAATACCTTTAGAAATGTACTTGGCAGCGGGCATCAGGATTGGGACAAAGGTGAAAAGCAAATTCATGAAACCATTCATTTACAGCTCAAGGCCGGATGGACTGTACCTGCTGGATGTGAAGAAGACCGATGAGCGCATTAGGGTGGCTGCGAAATTCATTGCCAGGTACGACCCATCAAAGGTTGTAGTTGTCTCAGGGCGACAGTACGGTCATAGACCCGTGAAGAAGTTCTGCGGTTTAGTTGGATGCAAGCCTCTTCTTGGGAGGGTTCTTCCGGGGACGTTCACGAACCCCGCGCTTTCGCACTTCATGGAAGCAGACCTGATAGTTGTCACTGATCCGAGGCTAGACGAACAAGCAGTAACAGAGGCCGGGCAGATGGGCATCCCGCTTATTGCACTCTGCGACACTGACTCGCCAATATCGTATGTAGACCTAATCATACCAACCAACAACAGAGGTAGAAAAGCTCTCGCCTTAATATTCTGGTTGTTAGCTAGGGAAGTACTAAGGGTGCGGGGAGACTTACCCCCGAACGGCGAACTTCCAGTGCCTCTCTCCGACTTCGAGGCAAGGATCCTCACAACTGGAGAAGTTGTTTGACGGCATACAGCGCGTGCCCCTGTAGAGACAGAGGTTCCTGAGCCTCTTCGCCACCCTCCTCATCAGGCCGCTTTTAGCGGCTCTCTCAGCTACCTCGTCGGCAAGAACGACTACCCTTGCATCCACTCCCCTGACCAGCCTGCGGAGCCACGCATTTACGCGGCTCTGCCACTCCGCGCGCGCTTTTTCCTATGTTTAAGCTTTTCAACCCCCCTTTCCGTCATAGCACGCTAAAAGCTGATGAAGGGCGCGAGCACGCTTGAAAAGCGCCTCATAGAGCGGGGCATACTGTAGCGCGCTAAGTTTAAGAGCGAGGGGCGCGAACTGCAGGTCATGGCGAAGGTTCGATCGCCTGTAAGCGCGGGCTACTTCTACCCGGCTAGAGCATCCGAGCTGCTTGAGGCGCTCAACACCTGCTTTTTGCACAAACTGGGACCAGGCAAGCTACCGGAAAAGACCCCTAGAGGCTACTCAGGTAGCTTAATAGGGGTCGTTGCTCCTCATGCCGGATATGTCTATTCTGGGCACATCGCTGCATACTCCTACCTTGCCTTGTCAGAGGGCGGCAGGCCTGACGTGGTTTTCATCCTGGGCCCGAATCACCATGCATTAGGCGTACCAATTGCTATTGATGAAAACGAGGCGTGGGAAACGCCCCTAGGCCAGGTGCTCCTCGATGTGAGTACAGCTAAGGAATTGGCGTCGCGGGAGCGCATAATCCTGTTTGACTACCAGGCCCACGCTTATGAGCACTCCATTGAGGTACAGTTACCATTCCTGCAGTTCACCTTCCATGAAACGCCTGGGATAGTTCCCGTCTCTATGATGCTTCAAACGCCTGAGGCTGCAGTCAGGGTGGGGAAAGCTATAGCAAGCGTGATTACGCATAAAAAGCTGAAAGCTTACGTTATTGCAAGCAGCGATATGAGCCACTACGTCGAATCGAGGATCGCGAGGGAAAAAGATTTCAAGGCAATCGACAAGATACTGGCGCTCGACATCGAGGGCCTCTACGACACGATCATTGAAGAAGACATCTCAATGTGCGGACCAGGACCTGTCATGGTTTTGATGCAGGTTGCACGTGAGCTCGGATACACAAAAGCCAAGCTGCTTAAGTACGCTGATTCGGGCGATGTTACAGGCGACAAGAGCAGCGTTGTGGCTTACGCCTCGATTTCGTTCGAGAAGTGAGGCTTGAGGCGTTGGTCATGGCGAAGGATGAGCTTATATTCACCCGCAAGGATCAGCACCTAATACTCTCAGTGAAAGAGGAAGTTGAATCAACCGCGTCAACAATGCTCGAGGACGTGAAATTCATTCATCAAACAGTGCTTGAGCACGACTTCTCCGAGGTAGATACTTCCACAGTATTTTTCGGGCACAAGGTCAGTGCCCCGCTGATGATTAGCGGAATGACTGGTGGCACAGCTCTCTCCAAGAAGATAAACTCCATGCTTGCGGAACTTGCAGAGGCTTACCGGATCCCAATAGGAGTAGGTAGCCAGAGAGTGGGACTTAAAGACCCCTCCGCTGTGGATTCCTACAGGGTTGTCAGAGATAAAGCTCCCGATGCCCCGAGAATAGCTAATATCGGCGCAAGCCAGGTATCCTCCGGGCTTTCCATAAGCGAAATCGAGGAAGCGATAGAGATGATTGATGCAGACGCACTAGCCGTGCATCTCAATCCCCTGCAAGAGGCCTTACAGCCCGAGGGGGAGCCCTCCTTTAGAAACTTCCTTGTGAATCTTGAGAAAATAGTCCAGTCGGTAAGTGTTCCAGTAATCTTGAAGCAGACCGGAGAGGGTTTTTCTAAAGAATCAGCACAAAAACTCGTAAAAGTAGGCATAAGGGGAATCGATGTCGGGGGGCTGGGGGGTACATCCTTCGCTGTCATCGAAGGATTAAGAGCGCGGCTCATGGGTCTCGACGTCTTAGAGGAGATCGCCAGGGACTTCACCGACTGGGGGATCCCTACTGCAGCCAGCATTTTAGAGGTTAGGTCTGTTCTTCCGGGGATACTTCTTATCGCCACTGGAGGCATAAGAACGGGCATAGATGCTGCCAAGGTGGTTAGGCTGGGAGCAGATTTCGCTGGAGTAGCCCTGCCCGTTCTAAGGCGCGTCTATGCAGGTGGCACACCAGCTGGCAGAAGATACTTAGAGAAGGTGCTCCGCGAACTTAAAACTGTGATTTTTCTCGTTGGAGGGAGGACTCTCGAGGACTTAAGGAAGGCTCCAATCATAATAACAGGCACGTTAAAGGAGTGGATGATCCAAAGAGGATTAACGCTCCGGGACTATGCATCATGAGAAGAAAGCAGGCTCTTTCCCTATGAGACCGGTGCGAGACGTATGAGTAGCGAGGTAGGTTTCCAGCTCTTACCTCACACCGCGGACGTAATAGTAAGGGCTGTGGGGAGGACTCTTGAAGAAGCCTTTGCTAATGCAGCACTCGGGATGTTTGATGTGATGACGAACCTGGCCAGCGTTGCACCAAAAGAGAAGAGAAGCATTAGTGTGGACGGGTTTGACTTGGAAAACTTGCTTTACAACTTCCTCGAAAGGCTCCTGGTAATTTTCGACCAGGAGCAATTCCTTGTGTCCAAGATCGATGAACTCGCAATAAAGCCTCATCCAGGCGGTTATAGCCTAAGCGCTGTCGTCCTAGGTGAGACCTACTCCCCCGACAGGCACGAGTCCAGGGTGCTCGTTAAAGCTATTACCTACCACCAGATGAAAATATACAGGGAGGGAGACCTCTACATCATAGAGTACACTCCCGACATTTAGCTCCTGGCTCAGGCCTTCCTCAACTATTTTTCCGCGAAAATTATCTCAATTTTCCTGGCTATAACTTCCGGGGCTTTCCTCCTCCCCTGCTCGACAAACCTAATTATTCTCCACTTAGCGAGGAGGTTTAAATCCCTCGATACATTCGAAGGAGACCTTTCAAGCCTTCGCGCCACCTCGGATACTCCAAGACCCTTATTCCCCAAGAGGAAGCCTAAAAGTTCGAGCATTCTTGTGCTTGCCAGTCTTCTCGCTACCTGAGGTGGCAATTCTTCTCTGATATACCCTGGTGCAGCAAGCTCACCCTCTTCTTCGTAGAGGGAGTATAGCCTTCGGAGTCCTGGGTGCTTGCTTAAACGGCTAGGAGCCATGTCTTCTCGTATGATTCTTCTTTCGAGATAAATCTTTATCATATAGTGATAAATTTATCAAGAAAAGATAAAAATCTTTATGTTCTACGTGGTCGAAGTATTTCCCCGGAGAAAAATATGGCTCCACCTCTAAGAAAAATCACCGAGTATCTATGGGAAATACCCGAAAAGTATAAGCCAGGCATGAGGGTTCCGGGACTCGTTATTGCTGACGAAGCACTAATAGCGAAAATGAGGGAGGATATGACGTTAGAGCAGGTAGCAAACGTAGCCGTTTTACCAGGCATCTATAAGTACTCGATTGTCTTACCGGATGGGCATCAGGGTTATGGTTTCCCGATAGGAGGCGTAGCCGCATTTGATAGCTATGAGGGGGTACTGAGTCCAGGAGGAGTAGGTTACGACATTAACTGTGGAGTAAGAGTTCTCTCTACAAACCTTTCCGAGCAGGAGATTAGACCAAGGCTCCGAGAGCTAGCAGAAACACTTTTCAGGAAGATACCCTCCGGGCTCGGTAGCACCAGCGGCTTAAGGCTTAGCTTCGCGGAGCTTGATAGGGTTTTAGAAGAGGGGGTTGAATGGGCTATTCAGAGGGGTTACGGCTGGCCCGAGGATCCCGAGCGCATAGAGGAGAGAGGGAGAATGGAGGGGGCAGATGCCAGCGCTGTTTCAAACGAGGCTAAGCAGAGAGGTAACAACCAGCTGGGAACTCTGGGGAGCGGAAACCACTTCTTGGAAATTCAGAGGGTGGATAGAATCTACGACCCCGAAGTCGCCAAGTACTTCGGCATAGAGATGGAGGGGCAGGTGACAGTCATGATACACACGGGTTCAAGGGGTCTGGGGCATCAGGTTGCCAGTGACTATTTAAAGATGATGGAGAGAGTTGTGAGAAAGTACAACATGCCCCTGCCTGACCGGGAGCTTGTCTCAGTCCCCGCCACTACTCCGGAGGCGGAGATGTACTTTGCAGCTATGAAGGCTGCTGCAAACTTCGCCTGGACAAACAGGCAGGTGATTACGCACTGGGTACGCGAGAGCTTCAGAGCCGTCCTTAAAACAGACCCAGACAAGCTAGGCCTGGAAATAATTTATGACGTTGCACACAACATTGCTAAACTGGAAGAGCACGTTGTAGACGGAAAGCGTGTGAAGGTGTATGTTCACAGGAAGGGAGCTACCAGAGCTTTCCCACCTGGACACCCGGACGTCCCCAAAGATTACAAGACAATAGGGCAGCCCGTCCTGATCCCAGGCTCCATGGGGACAGCCAGCTACATTCTTGTAGGCACCAGTAAAGCGATGGACCTTGCCTTTGGTTCTTCTCCGCATGGGGCGGGCAGGATGCAGAGCAGAGCGGAAGCCAGAAGAACCACCAGAGGCCAGGAAGTCAAGTCGGAACTCGAGAGCAGAGGGATTGTTGTAAGGGCAGCAAGCCTAGCCGTTGTTGCTGAGGAAGCTCCAGACGCGTACAAAGATGTAGACAGAGTCGTAGCAGTTGCGGATGCCGTCGGAATAGCAAGGAAAATTGTCAGAATGACTCCAATAGCAGTGGTCAAGGGCTGAGTAGCCGTAGCGCGCGGTATTTGCTTAGACGGCTGCGCGCCACGGTTCCTTATGGATCCCTCTGAAAGCCTTGAACCTGAATGAGAAAGGACTAAGTATCGAGTGGTATATAAAGGACGACCTTATACAGTACCGAAAACGACAATAAGTATAAGCCTAAGGGATTAGTACGGGGAATGCTTGAAGCTGCTTACAAAGCAGGTTACGGCAAGCTACTAGACCTGCTACAAAGCGAGAAGTGGTTTGCATTGATGAAGCTAGGGGCCAAAAGCAAGACCCAGTACACACAACCTTACAGGGCTGCACATTCTTGTTCAACTACTGCAAGAAAAAACAAGTACTACAGGCACGAGCCCAATTCAAAAACCCAGATGACGCATCGATTCTAGCACAAGCCCTCGCCAACCCAGGCATACAAGCAAGAATACACGCCTGGCAAGGCCGCTACTATGTGCTGAAGCTCACCGGACAAAAACATACTGAAACTGGCAGAAAACAGCCCAGAATGACGTAAAGCACTCAAACAGCTAGCACAAAAACACAGCATACAGCCAAGAGGACCAATGCTACGCAGGCTACTCGAGCTCGCGGAAAACCCACCCCAAGCGCGCGACAGGGGGATAGCTGGATGCTTCGAATCGGAAGGCTTCAGGGCGTATGCGACCTACATCACTACGCGTAGCGAAGCGCAGGAGGACTTGGAGAAGCTTGAAAGGATTGCAAGGAGCATGGCGACAGCCATCATGTGCTGTGAGAGGCTGCCTCAGCGCGTGCCCTGGGGAATGAGCCAGGCTAGTAGAGTGTGCGCTGAGAATAATTATCTGTTTCGCTTTCACGCATTAACGCGTATACTCATCGGCAAACACATATCTCCTTGACCACCAGTGTCTACGCTGAGCAGCTAATCAACAGCGCTTACATCACTTGTGAGCGTGTCCCTGCTCGAAGGCTAAGAGCGTGCGGAGGACGGGGAAAAGAAAGTTTTTTAAGTGCGTGCTACAGCAGGTGGAGGGAGAAGTGGATGGCGGAGGGCGACCAATACATAACAACCCTTGACGGGGAAGAGATAAAGATATTTGATAAGTGGAGTACACGTGAGGTGGAAATAAGGGATCCCAGCCTCAAGAGGTATCTGTCGCTTAAGCCTGTCTTGGTGCCGCACAGCGAGGGACGACACGCTAAGAAGAGGTTTGCTAAATCGAGGGTCTCCATCGTTGAGAGGCTTGCCAACAACTTGATGCGACCGGGAAGGAATGCTGGCAAGAAGATGTTGGCGCTTAACATTGTTAAGAGAGCATTTGAGATTGTAGAGCTAAAGACGGGTAAGAACCCCATACAGGTACTTGTGTGGGCAATTGAGAACGCGTCTCCACGAGAGGAAACCACGAGAGTGGTTTACGGCGGCATACTCTATCATGTATCCGTAGACGTATCCCCCCAGAGAAGGGTTGACCTGGCATTAAGATTCATCACAGAAGGTGCTAGAGCCTGCTCTTTCGGTAATCCCAAGACTATCGAGGAGTGCCTGGCTGACGAGATCATTGCTGCCGCGTATGGCGATGCGAGCAGCTACGCCATACGTAAAAAGGAAGAAATCGAACGTATAGCACTCGCCGCAAGGTAGACTCATCTCCGGCGAGAATATGCACGTTTTTATGTAATATGCTTATATTTCCCACTTTTGCAACTTTTGTTTGGGAGCAAAAATGGTCGAAGAGCTTTGGGTGGAAAAGTACCGTCCCAGGAGCCTGGACGAGATTGTTGACCAGGAAGAGATAGTGAAGAGATTAAAGGAGTTTGTAAAGCAGAAAAACCTACCGCATCTTCTTTTCGCAGGTCCCCCCGGCACGGGAAAAACTACAGCTGCCCTAGCGCTAGCTCACGACCTTTACGGGGACTATTGGCGAGACAATACACTTGAGCTTAATGCAAGCGACGAGAGGGGGATCGACGTAATTAGGAGCAGGATCAAGGACTACGCACGCACGCTCCCCCTAGGGGACGTCCCATTCAAGCTCGTTATACTGGATGAAGCAGATAACATGACCGGCGACGCTCAGCAGGCCCTTAGGCGAACAATGGAGCTTTTCTCAAAGAACACCCGCTTCATACTGATAGCCAACTATGCTTCGAAAATCATTGAGCCAATACAGTCGAGGTGTGCAGTTTTCCGCTTCCAGCCTTTACCTAAGGGAGACGCCTTCAAGCGGCTTAAGTGGATAGCTGAGAGTGAGGGCTTAACTGCGGACGAACCAGCCTTAGAAGCAATATGGGAGGAGAGTCAAGGGGATCTGCGCAAAGCGATAAACACCCTACAAGCAGCATCAGCGATAAGTAAAAACGTCACAGAGGAGGTTGTCTACGCGGCTCTGGGACGAGTAAAGCCAAAAGAAGTAAGAGAGATGATTGAAAGCGCGTTGAAGGGGGACATTCTAGGCGCGAGGGATAAATTAAGAGTGCTTCTCTACAATTACGGCTTATCGGGTCTAGACATAATAAGGTATATCCACCGGGAAGTTTTATCTCAGAAAACAATAAGGCTCGAGGAGGCTACACTAGCAGATCTACTGGTTCTAGTAGGGGAAGCGAACTACAGAATAGTGGAAGGGTCAGACGACGAAATACAACTCATGGCATTGTTGTCAAAGCTTGCTCTTTACGCGAACAAAATGGCTAAGGGATAGGTCAGGATGCCTCCCAGTAGCTCCAGCGTAGTGGTCCCATGGGTGGAAAAGTACCGTCCAAGCAAAATAGCTGAAGTGGCAGGCAATGAAGAAGCTAAGAAGAAATATGTAGCTTGGCTTAATTCGTGGCTAAAGGGAAAACCTCAAAAAAAGGCAGCCCTGCTATACGGTCCCCCAGGAAGCGGTAAAACAAGTATAGTGCATGCAACAGCCCGGGAATTCAATTGGGATTTAATAGAGCTTAATGCGAGTGATGTAAGATCACGCGAGGCACTACAGCTGAGAGTTTCTGGGGCACTAAATACGGGAACTGTCCTGGGGAAACAAGGCAAAATCATACTTCTCGACGAGGTGGACGGGATTTCAACACGCGAGGATGCAGGCGGTCTTCAAGCGATCCTGGAATTTATTGAGAAAACAAGGTGGCCAATAGTATTAACAGCTAACGACCCCTGGGACCCCAAGCTTAGAGCCCTACGTGATCTCTGCGAGCTAGTAGAATTCAGGAAGATCGGAAAGAGGGACACGGTAAAGGTGCTAGAGAATATCTGCGTTAAAGAGGGGATAGAGTGTCCTAGGGAAGTCTTATCTTCGATAGCTGATAACGCTAAAGGCGACTTAAGAGCAGCAATCAATGATCTCCAGTCAATTGCCTTGGGGAAGAAGACTTTATCTCTCGCGGACTTGCAGGTGTTGGGCGACAGAGCTGAGCAAGAGAACATATTTGAGATAGTCAGAACAGTCCTCACAGCCAAAAGCCCTGAGCAGGCACTTTCAGTAACGAGGCTACCCTCTCTCGACTACGAGCTACTGCTTCAATGGTTAAGTGAGAACATTCCTCTGCAGTACGAGCCCAGCCTTCAGGCGATCGCAGACGCTTACAATGCCCTCTCGTGGGCGGATATAATGCTAGCCAGGATGAAGCGCGAGCAGCAATGGGGTCTCTTAACATACGTCCTCGAGCTGATGACCGCCGGAGTCGCAAGCGCGAGGAACCGTCCGCCATTCAAATTCGTGAAGTACTCTTTTCCGGAGAAGCTTAGGACTCTCTCCAGGTTGAAGGAGAGGCTGGAGGAATACAGGAAAATAGTTAAAGAAGCATCGTCGAGGCTACACCTGTCCACTTTGAAGTTTAGAACAGAAGTTCAGCCGTTCCTAAAAGTCATACTGGAGGAAGACAGGGAAAGAGGTAAAGAGATACTGAAGAGCATCGGCATACCTGAAAACAAGCTAAACATTCTCCTCTCCGTAAGTGAATCTTAGTGTGTATCGTTCATCCTCTGCCTCAGCTTTACTTCTGACTCGATCGCGTCCCTTAGGATTTTCTCCAGGATACCTAAGGGTATTCTGTTTATCCCTACCTCACTACTCTCGGCAGAGTTAGGAATCGAGATAAGCGTTGTCCTACCGCGGTAAGTACTCCTACCGGTCCTAGCGTCTATGAAGCCAATTTTTTTCAAAAACTGAACTTTCTCCCATATTCTTGTGTATTTAAGCGGGGTCTCACCAAACCTGTTGCATACGTCCTCATACTGAAGCACAACTGTACCCATATTCACGTATGCCCTTTCCTTTTCTGCTAGAAGAAGTTCAGTTATGGCTAGTAGCAGCATCTTCTCGTGAAGAGGCAACTTAATGATCATCTCTTCATCAATGTAGCTCGGTAGCACACCCCTGTTAACGACGAATCTTACATGTTCTGGCATGATCACCTCTTTACCCTCCTCCTCCGCCTTTAAAGCAGAGTAGTACAGAATTTTTATGGAGACCCTCGCATCACCGAGACCTGTCTTAGTTTCAGGAACATAGCCGACGGTATCTGCAATCATGGAAATAATGTCTTCCGAAACCGCCTCCTCCCTTATTGCTTTCTCAACTCTAATCCGCGACCATAATATGTCTTGAAGCTGGCTAGACGTGTAAGGCTCAAAGCGTATAACACTTGCAGACAGGGAACTTATAACCGCTTTATCCAGATAAGCTAAGCTCTCCTCCAGCTGCCTAAAAATTAGTATTAGCCCTATACCCATCCTTGCCTCTGGGAGAATCTCATTCACGCGCGAAAAAACATACAGCAAATCGTTGCCGTCCCCCAATTTAGCCATAATGTCCGCCTCGTCTAGAATGATGATCAAGTTGTACCCCCTTCTATCAATGAAGTTCACTACGTACTGTGTTAACTCCTCTGAGGAGAAGCCTCTCCTGGGAATCTCTAACCCGCTATCGCTTCCCAGCTTTCGCAGGACCTGGAACTTTGTCCTGTGCTCATGCGCATTAATGTAGCTGACGAGCACAGGAGGCATCTTGCCAGCTTCAGACTTCTCCTTTATTTCCTTTCCTATGCTTCTCGCAACTGCAGTCTTTCCCGTGCCAGAGGGGCCAGAGTAGATAACTGACCTAAAAACCCTCTTATACCCCTTAAATACATCCTGGATAATTTTTAAAGTCTCCTCTATCTGGGTCCTTCTATGCGGAAGCCTGACAGGAATATATTCATTGCTAAGTTTCCGTTCATCAAGTACTATTCTTTTTCCATCAAAGTATTCACCGAGGGACGGCGTCATTTGCTCATCAGTCCCGCACAGGCCTCTCAAAGTTTAAGCTCAACAGAAAGTAATAAGGTTTTGCCACGCCCCTGAAGAGTGCTAGTTCCCCACTCTGCCATCCACTCATCCCTGTAGCACAGCGCGGTCTTAGCCCTGGTCTTGCCGTCAGCGAAGTCCTTGAACAGCTGCCTGAGCCTCGGCAGGTTCTCGCTGTCGACGTGCACCCTGAACACCCTGAACCCACCCCTCTGACCCTTACCCTTACTCACGCCTATCATCTTCCCACGCGCGCACTGCTCGCAGTATAAATAACCTCTGCTACTAAAACCTCTCCCTCGCTACCCAATTCAACGGTGTATGTTGAGCCCTCAGGAAGAAGCATAACCTCTTTTTTCACCTGCTCCAGGATGTACCTGTAATAAGCCTGCCTCCAGCCCCTCAACCTTCCCAGCCTAACTGAAAGTTTTCTCAGTGGCGCTCTGTTCACTGTAAAAAACGAGATAATTTCTTCAATGATTTCCTCAATGTTGCTTTTGGCAATCTTCTTCCTCACGACCTTCACCTTGAGCATATGCCTGATTGGGTACTTCCTCAATATTTTGCCGAGGAGATCTATGCTCATGCATGTAGCTAGGATTACCTTTCCCCTTCCCCTCTCCCTGAGGGTTACGGAGTTATCGTAAGGAAATAATAAGTCAAGTAGGTCTCGAGCAACTCTACCCTCATGCCCACAATTAACGCTCACAATTAGCTCGTAGCAGCCCATCTCTCCACCATGTGTTTTTCTACAAGGTCACTTCTCACCTCTACACCGATCCCCCTTCTTCCTGGAACAGGTATTGAACCATTCCTCGTTAATTTCCAGGGAGGCTCAACGATGTCCTCCTCCCAATACCTGTCAGAAGCAGAGATATCATTTGGATAGTTCACGGCTGGATGGGAAGCCAAAGCCACTAGGAAAGCCCTTCCGACACCCGTCTCAAGCATGCCTCCTATCCAGGCGCCCCAGCCGAGCATTCTCGCTGCCTCAAGAATTTCCCTTGCCTTTAAAACTCCACCAACTCTAGCTGGCTTTACGTTCACAATCTCCCCGGATCCAAGCGCGTGCCCAACGAGAAGATCTCCCAGCGTCTTAATGCTTTCATCTAGGCAAATCGGAGTAGAGAGCTTCCGGCTTAAAATGCTGTGCTCGACTAGATCATCCCACGCAAGTGGCTGCTCGATCATAAGCAAGTCGTACGAATCAAGCTTCCTCAGAATGGGGAGGTCCTGCAGAGTGTAAGCACCGTTGGCGTCTACCTGTAAGGGTATGTCGCCAAATCTCTCCCTAATCGCCCTCACAACCTCAACATCGTAGCCCGGCTCTACCTTTACCTTTATACGCCTATAACCTTCTTCCAAGCGTGTCTCCACCTCTGATAAGAGATCCTCAACTCTACTCTTTATACCAATGCTGACGCCTGAAGCAACCTCCTCCCTAACACCACCGATTATTTGCGCAATACTCTTACCTTCAAGCCTAGAGTATAAGTCGAGCAATGCCTCCTCCACGGCGGTTTTAGCCATCGGGTAACCACGTATCTTCGAAACTGCCGCGTGAAAATCGTAAACGCTTGAGAAACTTCTCCCCACAACGATTGGTGCTATGAAATTCCTGATAATGACCG
>JAJHRM010000324.1 GCA_020832965.1 Thermofilum sp.
GCGAAACCCCTCTCGACGCCCCCCGTCCCCCTTAAAATGGCGATAGCCTCTTCGAGCCTCCTCCTCCTCAGCTCCTCGTCTACGCGGCGGGCTATGAACCTCCTTATCTCCTCGCTCCAGTTTACATCGAGCTTGTCCATCGCCTCCTTCAGCTCCCGAGGAACCCTAACCGTAATCACCGCCATCTGCATCCCTTGTATGACAATTTGCAGTACGAGGCATAAAGAGTTTACTATAGCGCTACGGGTGCAGCGCGTGCCTAAAGCCTGATCGCACGTTTAGAGTTAACAATTTTTATGGGTGAAGCAACTATAATCGGGTTTAGGTGGAGCAGCGAGAAAGTAGTGCGAATCTCGAGGAAGAGCTGCTTAAAGCCGCACGCGAAGGCGATGTTGAAAAGGTTAAGGATCTCTTAGCAAGAGGGGCGGATCCAAACGCGATTAGGCTAGGAACAACTCCTTTGCACATCGCTGCTGGGCATGGTCGTTTCGATATCGTCAAGATACTAGTAGAAAATGGAGCAAACGTTAATGTTAAAGATTTGATGGGTTTTACTCCTTTGCATAGCGCAATCCTAGGAAACCACTTAGCTATTGTAAAATTTTTAATTGAAAATGGCGCAGATGTTAATGCAAAAGTTGAAAATTGTTTGACCAAATGGAACTGGTGTACCTCTCTGCATCTAGCTGCTTTCGCAGGCGACCCAAATATTATCAGGTTCCTGATTGATCGCGGTGCAGACCTAAACGCAAAAGATGGAGCTGGGCTCACTCCTCTTCATATAGCGGCACGATACGGCCATCCTAGCGTTGTCGAGCTGCTAATCCACCATGGAGCCGATGTGAATGCAAAAAGCAATACAGGGTCAACACCCTTGCATGAAGCAATTGAAGGCCTTGCCAGCGCGCGCGAGCCACAAGCACTGGATAAATATCTGAACGTTGCTAAACTTTTAATCGATCATGGAGGAGACGTTAACGCTAAAGAAGGTCTACTCGGCTGGACACCGCTACATTGCGCCGCTAAATGGGGTTTCGACGACCTTGTTAAACTGCTTCTCGAAAGCGGCGCTGACCCCGCTGTTGCGGATTTAAAAGGAAGAACACCGGCAGATGTAGCAGAGGAAAATAACAACAAATACCTGGCGGAAACCATCAGGAGCTGGTCAAAGAAAATCATTAAAGTAAAACCGTCAGATAAATCTCAAGTGAAGATAGTAGCGGTTAAAAAGAAAAAAGATAAAAATGAAAAAACTTTAGAAAAGAAATCTAATGTGATCGATCTTGTCGATATTTCTTCTAGAGGTGTTTTTCGGGTTGGTGAGTGGGGGTGGTTGTCTGTAAAGTTGAAGGGAGAGGGTGTTTGCTCTCTAAAGTTGGAGGGCGACTTAGAGTATATTGTTGAAGACGCTTATACTGTAGGTGGTGAAGCTAGCATAGAGGTGGCTGTTAAACCTAAAGTGAAAGGCGAAATCCCAGTGAAAATCGTAATTGAAAGCAAAGAAGTTAAAGTTTCTAGAGTAATCCGTTTAAAGGTTGGACCCGCTATGTGTTCTAAATGCGGAGCACCTATAGAGCCGGGTGCGAAATACTGCTGGAAGTGCGGAACAAAACTAAGTTGACATCCGCTCTAGATTTCAGCTGGCAGACTGTGTACAGCGTGCGGCAATACATACAAAGATGAATGCGCATGAGCGCACCGGAAGATCTTAGCTTCTCGATAGTTTCAGGGAAAGCACACGTTCACACGTTGTCTCCTTAGGCTGCGCGCGTTCGGTAGAACCGTGCTGACGCTTGCACCCTCCCTGTCATAAAAAGGGATAAATAATCCTGCAGCGTATTGAGTGTGTAATGTCTGCGAAGAACGAAGAAGCGCGCGCGCTGAAGCCCTCTTCTTTACCGCTGGAGAATTTGGTAGAGCATTACGTTGGCAAGGCTGTAGACGTGAGGCTGCCCAAGTTGAAGTCTCAACGTCTTAAGAACCCCGTGAGGGTTCACGGTTACGAGTGCCGCTCCCTGCTCGGTAAAACAGGGATCTCAGCCACGCTGCTATGCATCGACGAAGACGGGATTAGCCACGTCTTAAAGATCCCTGCAGGCTTTTACGATTGGAAAGTTCACAGTGAACCAGTTGGCAAAGCGAGCATGTACGGGGCTATCGGAAAAGAGGCTAAAGCGCTTGAGGCTGTAGCTGGTTTGAATCATCCTTGCATTGTAAAGTTCGAAAGGTTTCTAGAAGCTTCTGGAGATGATCCGCCGGCGCTTGTTTTCGAGTTTTGCGAGGGCGGCTCTCTCGCCGATCTGCTCCAGGAGCAGGGTAAGCTCGATCCTGTTACGGCGGTTAGAATCATAGTGCAAGTGGCTGACGCTCTAGCTATGATCCATGAGCTCGGCTACGCGCACGGCGACGTGAAGCCCGAGAACATCCTCTTCTCTAGAGACCGGATACCGAGGCTCGCGGATTTCAACTCCGCGAGAGCGATAGCGGCCACCACGAGAAGCGTAGTTCCCCTCACGTACGGTTATGCAGCACCTGAACACGTGAAAACCGGCAGGCCTAGCCAAAAAGGCGACGTCTAGTCCCTAGCGCTCGTCCTTTATGAGGCTGTAGCTGGTAAAAACCTCTTCCCCCTCCTCGAAACCGAGTATGTAGATGAGCTTGCACGATTGGAAAGAAGTGGTAAAGTAAAGGTTCAAACCGGGGATGATGATCTTGACTCGATAATCGAGAAGTGCATCAAGGTAAACCCTGACGAGCGGCCGAGCATGAGAGAACTCGAGGAAATGCTCTTCGCATATCTAGAGAGGAAGATGGGGAGAAGAGAAAAGGAAATAAAAGCGGAGTTTGAGAGAAAGATAGAGTGGTTAAAGAGAAGAGAGCGGAAAGAGAGGAAGAGAGAGCGCGCGCCGGAGGAGGAAGAGACAAAAAAGGTGGAAGTGAAACGGGATATTGAAAAAAAGACCGAGATAATAGAAATAGCGAAGCAACTTTCTAGTGCATACGACCCCTTGATCGAAGCGAAAAAAGCGCTAGCTGCTGCAAGAGAGGAATTGAGTGACGCCGAAATCCGGAATCTGGAGAAAAAAAATTACAAGGACAGCCAGAAGAGGATATAAGTTCTCTTCGACAAAAAGTGGCGGACTTGGAAAAAAGAGCCGAAGAAGCGGAGAGGCTAGTGAGACTTTTAGAGGCAAAAGCGAAGAGAGTAG